>NZ_JAHNZV010000148.1 GCF_022267535.1 Psychromonas antarctica | reverse complement strand
GAATATTATTGTTTGAGGTAAATTCAGCTAATAAAAAATGCCACTTGCAGCGCGCATAAGCAGTATAAATAAGTGATTACACATGCATAGTACTATTTAACCTATTCAGTACCACCTAAGAGAAAATAAATGACAGTTAAAAAGCCTACTTTTTTAAGCCAAACTACATTAGCCATCATTGCACTCGGTATCGTATTTGCCATTATATTTTTGTTATTAACAAGCCTGACCTTAATCATTGTTATTTTTGCAATATTAATAATAGGAGCATCCATTGGCGTGGCGCTTATAGCGTATGCTAATCAATGTTCTTTAATTACAAAAATTGAGCTCGCTCAAGAAATGCTAGTCCAGCAAGAGCAACATGCTAATGAAAAATTTAATAAATTTAGTGAGCTAAGCCAAGCTGTTTTACCGCTATGGCAAGGCCAAATAGATGATGTGATAGGGCTATCAACGGAGGCAGTTAACGCATTATCAATGCGTTTCTCTGGGATAGTAAAGACATTAAAAGATACCCTGCAAGCGGTTTCCGTGTTGGATTCAGGTGCTACCGGAGACGGTATTACAGATGTGATGAGTCAAAGTGAATCACAACTAAATTCATTAAATAGCAATTTTCAATTAATTTTATCGTCTAAAATTGAATTGTTAAGTGAAGTTAGGCAGCTGCAGATGTTCACCGACGAATTACAAGCAATGGCAAGTAATGTGCAAGGGATTGCCAATCAAACCAATTTATTAGCATTAAATGCTGCAATTGAAGCTGCTCGTGCCGGTGAAAATGGGCGGGGGTTTGCAGTGGTTGCATCTGAAGTAAGGTCGTTGTCGCAACGTTCATCTGATACCGGAAAAGACATGATAAGCAAAGTTGATAGCATTTGTATGGCCATGGACTCTGCGGTTAATGTCACTGAAAACCAACTTGCAGATGAAAAAGCAAAATCAAAAGAAGCGCAGCAGCTTATTCGTGATGTGATATCGAGGTTAGAGTTAATTATCAATCAGTTTGCAGACTCTACCGGTATTTTAAAAGAACATAGTGAACAGGTTAGTGATGAAATTAATGATGTGTTAGTTTCTTTGCAATTCCAAGATCGTGCAGCACAGATACTCGATCATACAAAAAATGAAATTGGACGTTTTGCATTACTTTTAGCGGATCCACTCGCGATAGATAAAATTGATAAAGTAGATTGGTTGTCGAAAATGAGTCTTAGTTATACCACCACTGAGCAAAGAAGTTTACATGCAAACAGTACAGTTGGTCATTCAGATGCAGAAAAAGGTGATAGCGATGAAATCGAGTTTTTCTAGGGTGCTTTATATTGTCATTCATCGATTCTGTGGAATGACTTCTGCGCATGAATAAAATTAAAGTATTAATTATTGATGATTCTGCTGTTGTGCGGCAAGTGTTGACACAAATAATCAATACACACCCCAAAATGGAAGTGTGTGCAGCAGCTCAAGACCCTATATTTGCAGTTCGTTATATGGAAAAACAATGGCCTGACGTTATTATTTTAGATGTTGAAATGCCACGAATGGATGGTATTACTTTTCTTAGAAAAATTATGGCCGAGCACCCAACGCCGGTGGTTATGTGCTCAAGCTTAACGGAAAAAAAAGCAGATACGACATTGCAGGCATTATCCTTAGGTGCCGTTGATATTGTCACCAAACCTAAACTGGGTATAAAAGGTTTTTTAAGTGAATCTGCAGATGAAATAACTCATGCCATATTGGCCGCCTCGCAATCTAAAATCAGGCTATGCCCACCTTCAATGACAGAAAACGCCCAAAAATTAACCGCAGATGCAATCTTAAGTTTACCTCATGGCGGTGCAATGGCGCAAACGACTGAGAGAATAGTGGCAATTGGTTCATCTACTGGGGGTACTACCGCACTCGAAAAAATATTGACGCAATTGCCTCGAGTCTCACCTGGAATAGTTATTGTGCAGCATATGCCGGTGACCTTTACGGGGGCTTTTGCTGCACGTCTTAATAGCCTCTGTGAAATGGAAGTCGTTGAAGCTCAAGGTGATGAAACAATACTACCTGGACATGTATACGTTGCTCCTGGTGATAAGCATTTGTTAGTCAATCGAAGTGGTGCTCTATACAAGATTGAGCTAAAAGATGGCCCACTGGTGAGCAGGCACAAGCCCTCTGTTGATGTTTTATTTCGTTCTGTTGCCCGCTATGCAGGAAAAAATGCGATGGGGATTATTCTCACTGGCATGGGGGATGATGGTGCGCGTGGATTAAAAGAGATGCGAGATGCCGGCAGCATTACCTTAGGTGAATGTGAGAAAAGCTGTATCGTTTATGGGATGCCCAAAGAAGCAATGAAAAGGGGAGCGGTCAGTAAAGAGCTTAGCTTAGCGCAGTTCCCAAGTGCAATTCTAGATTATTATCATGCACATTCATAAACCGTAATATTTAATAACAACGGGTATGTAATTGTTGCTAGGTCAGTATACAACGAATAATTTAAATAGTTAAAAGGATAAAAATATGGCGACAATTTTAGTGGTTGATGATTCGGCTTCGCTACGTCAAGTGGTGGCAATTTCTTTGCAGGGTAAAGGCTACACCGTTATTCAAGCCTCTAATGGCAAAGAAGCATTAAGCAAATGTGATGGTAGCAAAATTAATTTAGTGGTGAGTGATGTCAATATGCCGATTATGGATGGAATGACATTTGTTACTGAAATGAAGAAACTTCCCAGATATAAATTTACCCCCGTCATCATGTTGACTACTGAAGCAGGTGACGACATGAAAAACAAAGGTCGAGCTGTGGGCGTTAAAGCGTGGGTCGTCAAACCCTTTAAACCGGATCAGATGTTAACTGCAGTTGCTAAATTGATACTGCCATAAGAGCTTAAAGGAGTTAATACTATGGGGGCCGATACTACACAAGTTGCACTAATAAAGCCGCAAAATATGACTATTTATGAAGCGTTGGAACTTAAGGCATTATTCTTCGATACATTAGTGCAATTTCAAAAAATAGAAGTCGATTTATCGCAGGTTGCAGAAATAGACTGTTCAGGATTACAGCTAATGGTGTCGTTTAAAAATGATGCGCTTAAACAAAAAAAATCGTTGGTATTTACCGCCCACAGTAGAGAAGTTATTAAGCTGTTAGAACTGTTTAACATGACGCAGTTTTTCGGTGATCCGGTTGTTTTGTGAAAAACTAGCGTATTAAAGATTAAGGCTACCTAGCAACAACTTAACACTTGAACAGGTAATTATCTTAACAGGAGTTTAACATGAGTAATGATCTAGAGTGTGCTAAGCAAGGTTTTTTAATTGAGGTGGAAGAGCTATTAACTTCCATGGAAGATGCGCTGTTACACCTTGAGGGGAGCCCTGATGATATGGAAGCGATTAATGCCGTTTTCAGAGCTGCTCACACTATTAAGGGAACCTCTGGTATCTTTGGCTTTGATGATGTCGTTAGCTTCACCCATGTTGCAGAGAGTTTGCTTGATAAAATTCGCGACAATGAAATCACTATCAATAAAGAACTCATCGAGGTGTTACTCAAATCGGGTGATCATATGTCGGCACTTGTTAATGAAGTCATTGTTAATGATAATAATATCAGTGCGACATTAATGCGAACCAGTGGTGAGTTAATATCACAACTTAATGCCTTTATGCAGCAAGCACCTTCAGCGGTGATCATCAAAAATACTGCTAAAAATAGAGTAGAGACATTAATCAGCGATATTCAGGTTGTAGCCAACAATAACTGGCATATCTCTTTACGTTTTGGTACTGAAGTACTTAAACAGGGAATGGATCCCGCTTCTTTCATTAAATATTTACAGCAAATTGGCAATATTATCACCCTTTCGGTTTTAACTGAAAAAATACCTAGTTTAGAAATAATCGATCCCGAAGCCTGTTATTTGGGCTTTGAAATCTCTTTTCAAACGGAAAGCGTTAAAGAAGAAATCGAATCTGTTTTTGAGTTTGTACAGGAAGATTGTGATATTCGTATTATCCCACCAAACAGCGCCATTAGTCGTTATATTGAGCTTATCCAAGAGCTTCCCGAAGAAGATGACTTGCTTGGTGAATTATTAATAAAAGGCCAAGTATTAACCTCCAAAGAATTGCGAAATGCGTTATCGAAACAGCAATTAGATAATGATCTCGGTGATGGAAAAAGCATCGGTCAAATCTTAGTTGAACAAGGTGTCGTGAATAGAGATGTTGTGAGTGCAGCAGTTGAAAAACAACAGAGCGTGCGCACCAAAAAAAATGCAGAATCGCGAATTGTACGTGTTAATTCAGATAAACTTGATGAGCTTATCAATATGGTCGGAGAATTAGTGATAGCCAGCGCATCAGCCTCTCTGTTGGCAAATAAATCGAAACAAACTGAACTTGAAGAAGCAAGTAGCTTAGTCGATGACTTGGTTGATAGTATCCGAAATAATGCATTAAGCTTACGCATGGTGCCTATTGGTGAGACCTTTAACCGTTTTCAACGGGTAGTCAGGGATTTAAGTGGTCAACTAGGAAAAGATATTGGCTTGGTGATCACTGGTGCGGATACCGAATTAGACAAAATGGTCGTAGAGAAAATTGGCGACCCGTTAATGCACCTTGTGCGAAACTCGTTAGATCATGGCCTTGAGGTATCCGCGCAGCGAATTGCCTTGGGTAAAGACCCGCAAGGTAAAATTCACCTAAACGCTTATCATGATTCGGGCAGCATTGTTATTGAAATTATAGATGATGGTAAGGGATTAAATAAAGCACAATTGTTAGCTAAAGCACGAGACAAAAACATTATTGAAGAAGGACAGGTACTTAGCGATGATGAAATTAATAACCTCATCTTTCATCCGGGATTTTCAACAGCAGATTCAGTATCTAATATATCCGGGCGCGGTGTGGGAATGGATGTGGTTAAACGCAATATTTTGGCCTTACGAGGAACTGTTGACTTAGAAAGTACGGAAGGTATTGGCACAGTGGTGCGCATTCGCCTGCCATTAACACTCGCTATTATTGATGGATTTCAGGTTGGAGTCAGAGATGACGCTTATGTTATTCCCTTGGATATGGTGATTGAATGTGTGGAATACGTTACTGATAAAGAAACAGAAAACAATACTAACCAGAAAAGTGGTTATTTCAACCTGCGCGGCGAAGTATTACCGCTCGTCAAATTAAAAGACCATTTCAATTACGTGCCAGTTGAAGATGAAAAAGAGGTACGTGCCAACATCGTTGTAGTCCATTACGCAGGACGCAAAGCAGGACTGGTGGTGGACCGATTAATGGGGGAATTCCAAACCGTGATTAAACCACTCGGCAAGCTGTTCAGTGAAATAAAAGGAATAGGCGGTTCCACTATACTCGGAAGCGGTGAAGTGGCTTTGATTTTAGATATACAACAATTACTACAGGACGCAGAGGAGCATGAATTAAAGCATGTTTCATAAGGAAATTTAAAGATCTATATTAGCGCAGGTACTATTTACCAGTAAAACCAATTCAATAAGGATGACTTTATGTGGCAGATTCAACTCTGAAGTGCATAACCGCTACGCAGCTATAGCTGCCATGTATTCAGCCATTAATTTGGCTGGTGTTTTGTAATTTATTTTCTTTCTTGGCCTATCATTGAGCTTTACTATTACA
>NZ_JAHNZV010000147.1 GCF_022267535.1 Psychromonas antarctica | reverse complement strand
CTTCAGAGGACCCAATCAGTTTTTAAAAAAATTTAGATGATTAAAAATTAATTAAAAAATAGAAATAGTGATAGTAAGATTAGTTAATAAACATTACTTTTAGTTAGATTATCACGAACCTAACCCTAGTTTTAGAATGCCAGCGTATCTTTATATAATAATTGTTAAAACATTAAACTTGATCACAAAGTACCGCTAATTTATCGTTCAGCTTCAAGCTAATCTTCCGCTAAATTCACCATAATGTTAATGTTTATATAATTAATCATTTTCGTTCTTGGATTGTCAAATGAAGCAGCTGAAATTAGCAAACAACTACAAAAACGATATTGTTAACTCTCAGAATACCCCACTGTTGATTGAACTCAGCAAAAAAAATCTCAGTCATTTTGACTTCCAACTTAGTAACAATACAAAAGCTAAATTTCCGTTTCTGTTGGCACAAAAAATATATGATGATGCATTAAGTGACAATACAACGAACATTATTGCCATTGATGGCGATAGTTACCAACAAGGAACCCGGTTTTATCTATTAGAATCACTATTAGATCAATTAGGTGATGAAATTAAAGATATTAAAAATATTGCCACTTTAAAAGAAACACTAAAAGCGGCAGTATCAGTTGCCACTGGGGGACTGCTTGGTGAGTTTATTGGCAGTTACCTCGACAAAGGTGTGGAATATATTTTTGAAGGCGTTACCGAGCATTTCTCACAATTTTTAGTTGATAAAATAAGCGACAAAATCAATACTTCAAACATAGCAATCAGTAGTGTTGAAGGCTTTATTCAAGATGCAGTAGGAGACTCGTTAGGTGTTTTTATTGCTAATGCCAGTGACCATCAGTTACAACTTTCATCAATCGCTAAAACAGAGTTAAATACATTATCAAAAGAGTTTTCTAAAAGTTCTAAGCCAGATGTATTTCAACTAACCTTTAAGCTATTATTAGCCATTTGCATTGATTCCCCCAAGCTTGTCTATATAAACAATCCACATAAATTAGATGAGAACTCTTTAGCGATTATTTCATTACTGCTTTCTTATTCCAAACATCAAAAAGATATTGATAAAAATGTGGGTATTTCGATTGTATATTCCTATAACGATGAAACCTTTCAGCCCTATTTTGATGTTAGTGGTGACCTAAAAGAGAAACAAAAAATATTAAGCGACCAACGACGATTTGCACAGCGATACGCAATGCTTGAAATTCCAAGCAGTGATATTCCAAAAGTGGCAGTTAAATCCTCTTTATTTGTCGCGCGCAATGATGAACTCAAGCAATTACAATTTAACTTTGAACAGCGTAAAGGTTTAACTATATCAGTTGTGTCCGGCGAACCAGGGGTTGGTAAAACCTCATTGGTGAATCAACATCTAAAACAAATAGAAACTAGCAAAATGATAACTCTGACCCAGCTTAATGAAGTGGGCCATAGTTCATCTAATACCGGCCTAAGTTCCTTAGAAAAAAGTATTTTAGATGAAAAACGTCGCTTAACGTCATTACAAGGCTGGAGGGATAAAGGCGTTAGCGTATTTAAAGGCCTTGCAAGCCAAGATAATGCACTCAAAATCGCCGGTGCTTTTATTGCTGGCACAGATAAAGCCTTAGCTATTGCAATATCAGGTCACGCACGTTTAAAGGTTGATAGGGACATAGAAATCATGAAACAAAGTGGTTCGGGTGACCTAGATAAGAAACAAAACAAACAAAAAGATGAACAATTTAACAAGCTCGATAAAGCTATAGATTCCTTATTGAAAATAAGCGATTCTAATTTACCATTGGTACTATTTATTGATGATTGTCAATGGATAGACAACGACTCGTGTGAATATATCTTCACTCGCTTAGCTGAAAAAGTATCATTGTATATTGTCACTACCGTTCGCTCAAGCGATGCTGCAACCAGCTTACAACAGCTGGTAAATAATCCAAAGAAGAACCACTACTGTATTGCACTACTAAAAGCAATTGGAACCCATGGCCATCAAAAGATCAATCGCACTGCTGTCGCTCTTTCCGCTTTAAATCACTCGACTATCAATTTAACCAATTTAACCGGCTTTGATAGAGCTACACTTCATGAGCTAATAACTCTAGTGATTAAAGGCAAAAAAAACCATCTAGAAGAACTTGCTAATACTATTTTTCACGAAGTTTCAGGGCAAGATGCAACCAATATAAACACCTTGTTTGCTATTGAAAGCATTAACATGCTCTGTGATAGAAAGCTCTACAGTGAGAATAAAACCACACCACTGATAATGGATAATCCATTACGCATCAATGCTGACATAACGGATGTTAGCACGGCTATTAAAGATACCTTTGCTATTTTGCAAAACAAATATAAAGACTCATTTAGCCATTATGAAAAATCATCAGGCCAAGGTAGTTTTAATTTAATGTCCTATGCTGTATTAGAGGAAAGATTACACATATTACAACTCTACTTTGCAGAGTATGGCAATGCAGCAGTAAATACTCTGCTATTTTCTTCATTACTAAGCGCGCCCTTCTCTTCAGTCATTGTTAAAAAAGTGCTACAGGCCATAGCTAACACAGAAGAACCATTACTTGCCCACCTGAAGGCTTATGTTAAACAAGGCCAACAAGAAGTTGAATTAACCACTGAACATTACAGTATTATTGATGAGGTTTATGAAATTTTAAGCCGCTACACTCTTGATGATGACAAATATAAATACCGCCATGCATTATTACATGTTTTCTTCGATAAACAATTTGAACATTTATTAGACAGCATATTCATAGAAGATAAAACTCAATCTTTAAACAGTATGCTGAAATTAATATTAAGGGTCATTGAATATGAAGAAAAAAGCCAAGTGTTAGAGTTAGGTATCGATACCTGCGATGATTTAGTGCACATAGTTAATATTCACAAAATATTACCTTTTAAGCTTACTGCAGAGAATGTAATCAAAAAAGGAGTTGTAGTCGACCCTGAATCGTGGATGAAAGCTTACATTTGTAACCTAGAACATCAACGTGATATACAAGATACTATGAGTGGGACGTATGATACCGATCCGGTTCCATATCAAATTCATTTATTCATAAAGCCTTTGTACAAAAAAAATAAAAACCTTTGGGCGAAACACTATGCACGAAACCTATCCAGGTTAGGTTCTACATGTGACTATTCTACATGTGACTATTCTACCGATGACGGATATAATTACTCGGAAAAGCATTATGAGTACTTACAGAGGTCGTGTGCAATCCTCAAACCTTTATACCAAGCTAATAAAGTCGAATGGGCAGTGGAATACACTCACAGCCTAAATAGTATGGCTGAAGTTTACTTACTCGATAATTCCTTAACTACAGAACAGTCTAAGCTTTTCAATAAAAGTTCTGATACGTCTGGAATGACATTACGTCAAAAGGCAAAACAGATTATAGACAAAACAAATACTTTTCATATTGCTATTCATAATAGTAAAAAAACTCGATTTCCCAAAGCGATACAACTAATAGAAGAATCCATTACAATTTTAAAAGATATGAATGAAGAAAGTCCCTCGGAAGAGTTGAGAAAGGAGTGCAGTGACTGTATACAGCAATTAGCTCGTGCCAATGCTATGCACAATCGACTAACTGAAGTAATTAAATTATATGAAGAATCACTTGTTATTTTAAAAGCTTTGTATGAAGGTAATCCGGTAAAATGGGGGAGCCAGTACATTCAGAATATATATAGATTAGCTGAAACCTTTGATACGGAGAATCGACTACCCGAAGCAATTAAATTATATGAAGAGCCAGTTGTTATTTTAAAAGCTTTGTATGAAGATAGTCCGGAAGAATGGGGGATAGATTATCTTTACAGTATAAAAACCTTAGCTGAAAGCTATAATAAGAATAATCAATTAGACGACGAGTTTAAACGTCAGAAAGAATTTATTCAAATAATTAAACATTTGTACCCAAATGGTTCGAGTGACCTTCCGCATGTTGAATTTCCAGATTCCCTTTTTGATGTTATCAACATTTATATTGAACACCATTTTGATTATTATGCGGTTTGTCTTGATCAATTAGCTGATAATTACCTTGAAAATCACCAGCTGTCCAAAGGGATCAAGCTTAAAACTGAAGCTCTTCCAATTTTTTCTATTGTGGATTGTTTAGAAAATCGCTTTGATGATTGGATAGAGCGCTACGCCAATACTCTAAATAATTTGGCTGACTACTACCTTCAAAAGCAACAACTACCAGAAGTTATTCTACTTCAAAAAGAGTCTTGTGCTATATTAAAATCTTTATCACATTTTGACCCCCGCTATATCATCACTCTTATAAGCTTAGCCGAGAGTTACCGACTCAACCTTCAGCTTACCGATGCGATAATTATTCTGGAAGAGACATATGACAGAGTAAAGCCTTTATACCAAACGCCACCGTTAGATTTTAAGCCTGATTTTGAATTTGTTGATTTTGAAGTAGAGGAAGAGCCGAATCCAGTCGACTGGGAGCTTATCTTCACTGCTACCCTTTTCACGTTAGCTGAGTGTTATCGTGACAACCATCAATTTGGCAATGCGATAAAGTTTCTGCTGGAGGTTCATGATATATTAAAGCCCTTACACCAAAAAAATCCACAAGATTATGCAGATACTTACATCGAAACCATAAAAACATTATCAGATTGTTATAGAAATAACGACCAACTGTCCGAAGGCATTGAACTAGATAAAGAGTTACTTATGATTATTCGCAATACGTTATGAAGTAATATCTGTGTTGTGGCCAAGTGGTTTTGGCCATAAATTATTGTTGTGTATTGTCTCGCGCGCGGGAAACATCAATAGCTTCTTGCAGTTGCGAAATTAAAGCCTCTGCATTTGTTATTGAAAGCTCTATTTCAGTATTTGCTATGATCGATTCACCCTTCAATGAACTATCTTCTAAATTAACATTTGTAATGTTTACACCTGGATCGATATTCCAAATTTCGACATTAATACAGTCGTTATGAATGTCTCCACGCACTTCAATAAAGCCTTTTCGATACTCAATGGAATTACATTTGATCACTGCCCTATCCTCCATTTTAGAAGCTTATAGATCATGGAGTTCGACGGCTATCTCCGGTTGATCTTTTCTACTTTCAACTAGGCGAATTAATTCCATATCTTCTTCAAATTCCACCACTAGATCCGCTAGCTTATCTAGTTCGTCACCATTAGTCGTATTAGGCTTAGCTTCCCAAAGCTCAGTTATGCGGGTTAAAATAGTTTGATATTCATCTTCTGTTTCAATTCTTTTCATATATTTCTCACTTTAATCGTTTGGCCACCCAGCTTATTAATACTATTACTATTACACTAGGGGCTGTTGATCTTTCACATTGGCAGCCAAATCATTGCACATGCTAATGCCAACATGCTTTCAAAGTTTATTTTTAATTTATCGTATCGTGTAGCTATCGCTCTAAAATGCTTTAGCCTTGCAAAAGCATTTTCTACTAAGTATCTGTATTTATACAAGCACCAATCTATGTCAGCATTGCCTGTTTTTGAATTCTTCTTTCTCGGTATCACAGGTATTGAATGACGCTCCCGCACTTTATCCCTAATTGCTTCGCTATCGTAGCCCTTATCAGCAATGATAAAATCACCTTGAGGTAATAAATCAATTAACTCATTGGCAGCTTTACTATCATGAACTTCACCACCCGTAATAATAA
>NZ_JAHNZV010000146.1 GCF_022267535.1 Psychromonas antarctica | reverse complement strand
TTCATAGGTCAGTTGTTTATATGTTTTCATTGTTGCATCTCTTGCCGGAGAAAAAGCGATTAGCATATATTCAGCTGACCGTTTTTTCTACCTATTCAAGTTATGCACTTATTATTTGAATCCAAGACTTGTTAGTAACGTTTTTATGAGATAAAAACGTGAATATCTGTTTATTAGAAGAGCCTCACACCAATAACTGTAATGTATTGAATTCGCTAATTAATTTTGTTAAACAAAAATAGCTAGGAGAGGGTGGCTGAGTGCTTCACGTAGTGATTCCGGTGATTACTTTGTTGTGGTGATTGTGAGGCGTTTAAGTCAGCATTTGCATCCTGTGGCATTATTATTTGCTGGCAATTGATTTATTATGTCGGCCAGCACAGAGATTAAATTTGCAGATAGTGAAGGTGTAGCGAGCAGGCTTGCGTTGCTGGATTCGATAAGAGATCCACTATATTAGGGTAAATGCTTGTATTTACTTCTGTCGATAGTGGATTAACGTAGTTAATCGCTTGAAAGGCCTCCATGCAGCGCCTTGATAAAGCATCTGAAGTATTAAGGGTATATAATTGTTTTTCTTATGCAGTAACCTATTTACAGAATAAATAGGGCAAATATGAGGAGAATAAATAAGATGAAGTTTAAGGGGATTTTATTCGATTTAGATGGCACGCTGATTGACTCTCTTGCTGTTGTCGATCGTGCTTGGCGCAGTTGGGCTAAGCGTAATAGCTTAGAGGCGGATCATGTGATGCAAGTGATCCATGGGCGCCCTGCGCGAGAGTCTGTTACAGAGCTGCTTGGTGGCGCTAACGAGGCTAAAATAGAGCAAGAGTTTGCTTGGTTGGAGCGTTATGAGTCAGAAGATACGCAAGGTGTACACGCCTTACCCGGTGCTGTTGCGTTGTTAACTCAGCTTAATGTTTTGCAAATTCCTTGGGCAATTGTAACTTCAGGGACGTTACCCGTAGCCAGTGCGCGTATTAAAGCTGCCGCGTTACCAAGACCTAAAGTATTGATCACTCCAGAACTGGTGAAAAAAGGGAAGCCCGATCCAGCCCCTTTTTTACTTGGGGCTGAAAAGTTAGGTTTGCTTGGTGAGCAATGTTTAGTATTTGAAGATGCGCCTGCTGGTGTGCAAGCGGGGCATTTAGCAAACTGCACTGTCATTGCATTGCAAACGCATTTTAAGCCTGCACAACTGCCTGAAGCTGATTATTATATTAATTCATTGGAGGATCTGTTTATTCAGCAAGAAGATGACGAATATAAACTAAGTTTCATTGATTCGAATAGAAGTATGTAGTTTCGATAAAACAGTATTTATTGAGCGTTTAGTTTTCTGTTTTATCTGTGTTACTAACCATAAAAAACCGAAAGTTGATCCGGTTTTTTATGGTTTTGATTGGTCGTTAATGACTAGGCATCAAGTAATAGTTTATCATCATCTAGCTCTTCGCCATCACTGCGAGCTTGAGCAAATAGATTTAATAAATCTTTGACTTGATAATTTGCACGGGTCTGTCCTGCTATATCAAAAATCACCTTTCCTTCATGAAGCATAACAGTGCGTGAACCATGATCTAGAGCTTGACGCATGGAATGGGTAACCATCATCACTGTGAGTTGTTTTTCAGCAATAATTTGTGAGGATATATCCATAATTAAGGCGGCTGTTTTGGGATCAAGTGCAGCAGTATGTTCATCCAGCAGTAAAATGGTACTGGGTTGTAATGCTGACATTAACAAACTCACCGATTGCCGCTGTCCGCCAGATAAAAGGCCCATTTCACTTTCTAAGCGATCTTCAAGCCCCAAATTAAGACGGCTTAATTGCTCGCGGAAAATGCTGCGCAATTTATTATTTAAGGCAAAAGAGAGATTACCTCTACTACCACGGCCATAAGCCAGTGCCATATTCTCTTCAACCGTTAAATTGCCACAAGTTCCAGCTAAGGGATCTTGAAAAACGCGGGCAATATCTTTGGTGCGAGCCGTCGCTGAAAGCTTAGTGACATCACGTTCAGTAAAATAGATGTGGCCTTGTGTCGTTCTGATATCTCCAGCAATGGTATTGAGCAGGGTCGATTTACCCGCGCCATTTGAGCCAATAACAGTGACAAACTCACCGCTTGGGATGCACAGATCAATGCCACGCAGAGCCAGTTTTTCCGTAGGCAGACCCGGGTTAAAAGTGACATGTAAATTTTCGCAACGGATCATAGTGTATCCTCCTGTGCGCGTTTCGCTTTCCACTCATTACGTAACTTAGGAAATACGAGAGCCAATGCGACCAGTACGGCTGTAATTAAATTCAGATCGGATGCATGAAAGCCTAAAAAATCAGCGTTAAGCGCCATTGAAACCGCAACGCGGTACAGTAGCGAACCGACAATACAGCTCAGTACAATCACCAATATTGAGCGGCTGGCAAACAACGATTCACCAATAATAACGGCTGCTAAACCGACAACGATAGTACCGATTCCCATAGTTGAATCTGCAAACCCATTTGTCTGAGCAAAAAGAGCACCAGCTAGCCCCACTAGTCCATTGGATAGTGCCAGGCCGACATAGACTTTCTCATTAACCACAATACCATTGGCTTGGGCCATGCGTTTATTCGAACCAACTGCTCGCATCGCCAGCCCATATTGGGTGTTAAGAAACCACGCAACGAGTAACCCACCAATCAAAGCGCAAACAGCAACAAAACCTACCTTTAAATACATATTAGCCAGACCCAGCCCTTCAAAAGGGGTTAGCACGGTCGGTTCCATAATCAAAGCAACATTCGGCTTGCCCATCACCCTTAAATTAATAGTATATAAAGCGGTCATGGTTAAGATACTGGCAAGCAGATGTAAAATATTAAAACGCAGATTAAGCCATGCAGTCACAAGGCCCGCACTGGCGGCCGCAAGCGTGCCGAGCAATGTTGCCAAGTAAGGATTAACACCAGCAACAATCAGCGTTGCAGTGACCGCAGCGCCAAGCGTAAAGCTACCGTCAACGGTTAGGTCGGGAAAATCCAAAATACGGAAAGTAAGGTAAACACCGAGGGCAACCAAACCATAAATAAACCCTATCTCTAGGGTTCCTAAAAAAGCAAATGTAGACATATTAAAAACTACTTCTTATTCAATGATTTTGGTGGCGCGAGCAAGTACAGATGCAGGGATTTTTATGCCCATTTTTGCCGCCATTTTAGTATTTACAAAAAGATTCGTGCCTTCCGCCTGTTTGACATCAATTGATCCTGCACGCTCACCTTTTAGTATGCGCACCACGATATCACCCGTTTGTCTGCCAAGCTCTGTGTAATCGTACCCTACAGCAGCAACAGCGCCACGTTCTACAGACCCTGTGTCGGCTGCAAATACGGGAATCTGCGCATCAATACCAACGCGCACAACCGATTCAAAGGCGCTGATAATGGTATTATCTGTTGGGCAGTAAATCGCCTCAGCTTTGCCGACTAATTGTTTGCTGGCAATCATTACATCCGATGATTTAGGGGCTGGTGATTCAACGATCTTAATTCCCATGCTGTCGGCCGCTTCTTTAAGTGCTGTTACAATAGAAACGGAATTGGCTTCACCCGGATTATATACCACACCTAAATTTGTTATTTCAGGTAGAAACTCTTTAATTAAAGCGAGTTGCTGCTTCACATTGACCATATCCGAAAGTCCCGTCACATTGCCACCGGGTTGCTTTAAGCGCGGCACAACCTTAGCGCCAACGGGGTCGGTGACCACTGAAAATACCACGGGAATATCTTGACTTGCACTGACTGCTGCTTGTGCTGAAGGCGTTGCAATAGCAACGATTATATCTGGAGCATCGCCGACCATTTTGCGGGCAATTTGCGCTGCAATGGCTGGTTGGCCCTGTGCACTTTCATAGGTGAATTTGAGTTGATCACCGCTATAACCGTTTTCTTCTAATACTGCTTTGACCCCATCTCGAACAGCGTCCAGCGCGGGATGTTCAACAATCGCAGTGGTTGCGACATAAACAGGTTTAGCTTGTAAAGCTGTGCATAACAGCACGCTCGAGAATGCTGCAATTTTAATTACTGAGCTTAATTTCATATTGACTATCCTTGTTTTAATATTTTTATTCACCAGCTGATTGATAAATCATAATTTTATTTATGTTTGAAAAGGGTATATCTAACTTTATCAGCTTATTGATGTAAATAATAATAGATTTAACCGCTGTTGAAGACCGTAAACTGAGAGATAGAATTTTAACGGAGTAAGTGAGCCTAGAATCACAGCTGTAGAGAATATATTCAGGATAAGTGACGAGAACAATTTGTAAATCTATTCTGATACTCAGCAGTCTTTGACTGGTAGTTAGCGGCCGTACAATGATCTCAATTGGAGGCTAAAATTAGTTAGCCTCCATAGTTGAAATTATACTATCTATCAAATGGTTATAGTTTTACTGGTTTAAAAATGATAATTGCTTAAATATGTAAGTGGCGTTTTATCTTTTTCGTCGGAGTTTTAATAAAGGGTTCGCACTGCTCTATCACCTTGGTGATTTTTGAATAGCCGGAAAGCTGTGTGTTAACCGTGCAGCGGATCTCTTCTAACAGCGATAAAATATTACTATGCAAAACTGAGTCACTGGCCTGGAAGATATTATGGTCTTCGTCGAACTTATCGTAATCAAGATGTATTTTAGCGACGACTTTATGAGCTACTTCATAAACGAGAGAATCTAATACCAGTGGGTTCTGATTAATAACCGATTCCACGGCTTCGGGATAAATGTTTTCCCCACTGCTGCTGATAATCACATTTTTACTACGCCCATTAATTGTCAGCACACCGTTTTCATCTATGTAACCCAGATCACCGGTATTTAGCCAACCATCATCATCTAGTACCTCCGCTGTACGTAGCGAATCTTTATAATAACCGATCATTACATTCGGACCACGTACATGTAGTTCGCCGTCGCGGGACGCTTCAGATAGCTTTTTAAATCGGTATTCAATCTGCGGCGCGATAATGCCCGTTGTGCCTACTTTGGTAAGCCCAGGAGCGGCAGCCGCAATAATAGGGGCTGTCTCGGTCATACCATAGCCAATCGCATAGGGAAAATCAGCTTCCAGTAAGAATTCTTCGACAAAAGGAGATAATTTTGCACCGCCAATACCAAATAGTCTCATCTGACCACCGAAACTTTCTTGGAGTTTTTTACCTGCCATCCTATTTAACTTTTTACGCACAAAAGCTAGGTTTTCATAGAGAAATTTAACCACTCTTTTTTTATTAAACTCAGCTTGAACTTTTGATTTGTAAATTTTTTCAATTACCAGCGGCACACTTAACATACAGGTCGGGCGTACTTTCTGCATCGCGGCAAGAATGATTTTAGGCGAAGGCGGTTTATTGATGTAATAAATGGAAGCGCCAGTTGCAAAAGGGACTAAAAAACCGGCAGAGCACTCATAGGTATGAGCTAAAGGTAATATTGATAGAAATTTATCATCGGCGCGAATATTGGCAATACTTTGTACCTGCAGAATCTGTGTGATCAGATTTTTATGAGTGAGCATGACCCCTTTTGACTGTCCGGTTGTACCTGATGTGTAGATAATGGATGCAAGATCATCCTCTTTAATGGTCAACATGTGGCGCGCTGTTGTCAGACTAGTACCTCGATTCATAAGTCCGTGTGATAATGTTCATAATTGGTTCAAGCCGACAAAGCCTTACCTTTATACGTCCATTTAAATGGTTTTGCTAAATTCTCGTTAAAATAATCAATAAAGCGCT
>NZ_JAHNZV010000145.1 GCF_022267535.1 Psychromonas antarctica | reverse complement strand
CAAAAGTTCAGCAACTTGTTAATGAAAAATTCATTTTTAAATTAATTTTTATGAATTCTTCATTGTCATTTAACGACATCGGCGTAGACTTCTATAACAATAATTTGCGCGAAATCCCCCAACAAATAACTGACTATTTTGGATGTTTTGCGCGCCATTAACAGCCCTCAGCATTCACCAAGTAAGATGCTGATATTATCAATTTACTTACTGGAATTTTTTATGAACAACAAACTTGTCCTCGTCCTGAACTGTGGTAGTTCATCTCTTAAATTTGCCGTTATTAATGCCGAAAATGGAGATGAAATTATTAGCGGACTCGCAGAATGCTTTAATCTTCCCGATGCACGTCTAAAATGGAAAATTTCCGGTAGAAAAGAGTCCTCAAGCCTCCCAGCAAATAGTGCTCATGCAGCGGCTATTTCTTATATTGTTGAAAAAATAATAAAAAAAGAAGCTGGGTTAGCAGAACAATTTATAGCAGTCGGACACCGTATTGTTCACGGTGGAGAAAAGTTCACTCAATCCGTGCTTGTTGATGATAGCGTAATTGAAGGAATTGAAGAATGTGCTTCACTTGCTCCATTACATAATCACGCCCATGTATTAGGTATTAAAGCTGCCCAAGCCGCTTTCCCAACACTCCCTCAAGTTACTGTTTTTGACACTGCTTTTCATCAAACCATGCCAGCTAAAGCGTTTATGTATGCACTACCTTATACCATGTATAAAGAGCTGCATGTTCGTCGTTATGGCATGCACGGTACTAGCCATTTATTTGTAACTAATGAAGCAGCAAAAGCCTTAAACAAACCGCTTGATCAAATCAATATTATTTCAGCCCACCTCGGCAATGGTGCGTCAGTTGCCGCTATTAAAAATGGTAAATGTGTCGACACCAGTATGGGGATGACACCGTTGGCCGGTTTGGTAATGGGAACGCGTTGTGGTGATATCGATCCAAGTATCATCGAATATTTAGTCACACGCAAAGGCTACAGCATCGGAGGGGTAATGGATATACTCCAAAAACAAAGTGGTCTACTCGGCATCTCCGGCATCTCTAGTGATTTCCGCGTTATTTTGGACGGTTATGCCGAAGGTAATGAAAGAGCAACACTCGCGATGGAGATGTTTAGCTACCGTTTAGCCAAATATATCGCTTCTTATGCGGTTCCATTAGGCCGTATTGATGCCATTGTATTTACCGGTGGTATCGGTGAAAACTCACACCTTATCCGCACTAAAGTATTAGAATTATTAACTATCTTTGGCTATCAGGTGGATCAAGTTAAAAATGAAGCGGCTAGATTAGGCAAACAAGGTGTTATTACGGTGGAAGGATCGCCGATTGCGATGGTTATCCCAACAAATGAAGAATGGGTGATTGCCCAAGACGCAGCAAAAATAGTGGCTGCACTTTAATTATGAATGCAATTAGGAGAGCTAAAGCTCTCCGTTTTTTTCTCTAAATTCTATCACTACAAGGAATAGTCATGTCTCGTGCAATTATGCTTATACCTATCGGCTCTGGTGTCGGTGTTACTTCTGTTAGTCTGGGTATGGTCCGCGCTATGGAGCGCCAAGGCGTTGCCGTTAACTTTTTCAAACCAATTGCTCAACCTCGTGCCGGCGATACAGGCCCAGAACGTTCCACTACGACGCTACGTAATGGATCTTCAATTAATCCACCCGAGCCGTTCCCTATTAAATATGCTGAAAACCTTATTTCTTCGGGCAGTACATCTGAATTATTGGAAAATATAGTAGAACGTTTTCGTCAAGGCACCAAAGAAAGCGATGTGATTATTGTTGAAGGCCTAGTACCAACGGATAAACACCAATTCGCCAACGACATCAACTACAGTATCGCTAAAGCATTAAATGCAAAAATGGTTTTTGTTACGCAGCCAAGTAATGATACTTCGCAGCAATTAAAAGAGCGTATCGAAATTGCAGTTTCCTCTTTTGGCGGTAAAGAAAATAATCGCATTGCCGGTTGCATTATTAATAAAGTGGGCGCTCCTGTTGATGAGCACGATGATACGCGACCTGATTTAACAGAGATGTTTGATATTCCATCAGGCCCGTCCAGCAGCAATCTTGAAGTATTGCAAATGTTCAGTAAAAGCCCATTACCCATTTTGGGCTGCATTCCATGGAGTGCGGAACTGATTGCCCCACGTGTAAAAGATCTTGCCATACACCTCGGAGCACAGATATTAAATAAAGGTGATCTTGATAATCGCCGTTTACAACGTGTCACTTTCTGTGCCCGCTCCATTCCGAATATGATTGAGCACTTTAAAGCGGGTTCGATGCTGGTCACCTCAGGGGATCGCAGTGATGTTATTATCGCAGCTTCTCTGGCGGTTATGAATGGTATGAAAATTGGCTGTTTATTATTAACAGGTGATTACCCACCAGAAGATGAAGTAATGAAGCTCTGTAAACGCGCCATGGAAGCTGGTTTACCAATTCTACTGATCAAGAGTAATACTTGGCAGACAGCACAGCGCCTGCAAAATTTTAATATGGAAATTCCAGTTGATGATATTGAGCGCATCGACAAAGTACAAGAGTATATTGCCAGCCACATTGATAACCACTGGTTAAATACGCTAACAGAAGACTCTTCTTTATCTCGCCGCTTATCTCCTCCTGCATTCCGTTATCATTTAACAGAGCTTGCACGTAAGACAAGTCAACGCATCGTCTTACCCGAAGGTGAAGAGCCGCGTACCATTCAGGCTGCGCTTATCTGTGCACAACGCGGTATTGCAAAACCGGTTTTATTAGGTGATCCGGAAGAGATTTTACGTGTTGCAACGCAACAAGGTATTGTTTTAACTGATGAAGTAGAAATTATTAACCCTATTGATGTTATTGAACGTTATGTTGCACCAATGGTTGAATTGCGTAAAAGCAAAGGGTTAACGGCAGTTGTTGCTCGTGAGCAACTGCAAGATACGGTTGTATTAGGTACTATGATGTTGGCTGAAAGTGAAGTGACGGGTCTTGTCTCCGGCGCAATTCATACCACCGCCAATACAATTCGCCCGGCACTACAGTTAATTAAAACAGCGCCCGGTGCAAACTTGGTATCATCGATCTTCTTTATGTTATTACCAGACCAAGTATTAGTTTATGGGGACTGTGCAATCAACCCAGATCCCACCGCAGAGCAACTTGCAGATATCGCCATTCAGTCTGCTGATTCCGCGATAGCATTTGGTATTGATCCTAAAGTGGCTATGATCAGCTATTCAACTGGGGACTCAGGCGCGGGATCAGATGTCGAAAAAGTACGTGAAGCCACTAAAATAGCGCAGCAACGTCGACCCGATTTACTGATTGACGGCCCGCTTCAATATGACGCAGCGGTGATGGAAAATGTAGCAAAAAGCAAGGCGCCTAATAGCCCTGTAGCAGGTAAAGCCACTGTCTTTATTTTCCCTGATCTGAATACCGGTAATACCACTTATAAAGCGGTACAGCGTAGTGCCGATTTGATCAGTATCGGCCCAATGCTGCAAGGCATGCGTAAGCCAGTTAATGATCTCTCTCGTGGCGCCCTGGTTGACGATATCGTATACACCATCGCCCTAACTGCGATTCAAGCAACACAAGCAAGTGACAAAGCAACTGCAGAAAAAGCATTACTCATAGAGTCGTAACTCTGTTTGTTAGGCATTACTAAAAAGCCCCATTTTGTAAAAAATGGGGCTTTTTATATTAGAATTAAACACTCAACCAAAAACTAAAACTGCACCAATAAACATTTGAGTCCCTGATCTGGGTTAATATTAAGAAATTCATCCGGCGGCGCTATCTGTTTTATTATTTTAGCCTGCGGAGATTCTTCCTTAATCGTTTCCGTCAAAAATTGAAAACCTAAGTCGGGCGAATTTAAGCATAATAACGCCACCCCCCCCTTATTCAATAAGGCCGGTAAACGACGAATTATTTTAGGATAATCACGTCTGATATTAACACTGCCTTTTTGCAAAGAGGGTGGATCGGCGATAATAATATCGTAGGGAGCAAAACGCTTAATCTTGCCCCAAGACTTGAAAAGATCATGCCCTAGATATTTAACTTTGCTTAAATCATGACCGTTTAATCTATGATTGTCTCGTCCCACTGCCAGCGCAGCTTTACTCATATCCAGATTAATAACTTGCGCGGCCCCACCCGCTAGCGCAGCATTTGAGAATGCACAAGTATAGGAGAAAAGATTGAGTACCCGTTTACTTTTACTGTTTTCTTGCACCCAGCGGCGGCCGTTTTTCATATCCAAAAAAATGCCGTAATTTTGTTTGCTACCTAAGGTTATTTTATAATTAAGTGAATTTTCAGTAGCGATTAAATCCGTAATACACTGTCCAAAAAGAACCGCTGTCGGTGCAAAATCACGACAACGGTATTGGACTTGAACACTTTTTACCGTAAAGCCTAACTCCGTCATCTTGTTAAGTAGTGACTCACTCAGCTGGTACAACTCCCTCTCATCAATCTCTTTATATAAGATAATTAATATCACAGGTGATAACCAGTCAATATTAATATGGCTATACTCGGGAAAACAAAAACCGCGTCCATGAAATAAACGTTGTAGTTCATTTTTAGGTAATAAAACCACCTTCGACCAGTTGATATGTTCGACTATTTTCATTTCTCGTTCTCTTCTTCTATGGCACGTTGCGAAGTTTCCATCTCAGTGACCTCTTCATCCGAGCTCAGCAGAATAGCGAACCAGCGCCCTTCTTTACTATTCTGCAGGGCTATTTTAAAAATCATCGTCAAGGGAACCGATAATAACATCCCAACGACCCCCAATAACCATCCCCAAAAGATCAAAGATAGAAACACCACCAAGGTTGACAGCCCTAAACTGCGGCCCATCAATTTAGGCTCGATCACACTCCCCATCACCATATTAACGCCACCAAATAAGCCAATAACAATAGCAGCATGACCCATACCAAACTGTAAAAAGGTTAAAATAACCGCCGGTACCGCCGCAATAATAGATCCAATATTGGGAATATAATTAAGTAGAAAGGCCAATAACGCCCATAGCACAAAAAAATCAACACCTAACAACCATAAAACTAGGCCGATGATTAAACCAGTGGCTAAACTCATCACCGTTTTAATGGCCATATAGCGGTTAACCATATGTAAAAAATGATCTAAGCTTTTTTTTGTCGCAACAGAGTCATCGAAAGCAGCATGCAATTTTTTAGTAAAACCTTGCCCCTCTGTAAGCATAAATACCACGGTTAATAGCAGTAAAAAAGCGTTACCTAATACACTACTAAATCCAGTTAATGTCGTGGTCACTAACGTCATCACTTTGGCTGGATCAAAATAACCGCGAACCTCCCCCATTGAAATGACTATATTGTGCAACCCCATCCAAGAAATTAACCAATCAATTTCATCAGCTAACTGTGCTTCATAGGTAGGCAAAGCCTGACGGAAATCGTTGACTGCTGCCCCAATAATTCCACCTAAGATAACAAATGAAGAGAAAATAATCAGCATTACCAACGTAATAGCAAGCGCGCGCGGCACTCTCTTTGCCACGGCAAAATTAATGGCGGGATTGCAGATAATGGCCACAAATAGAGAAAGTAAAAAAGGCACCACAATCGGAGCCGCAATTTTAATGCCTGCCAAGCAGATAACGATGGCAGAAAAATATAATGCACAGCGAGCAAATGGGGATACATTTTTCATAATTGACTCTTATTAGATAAAAAAGAGTTGAAGCTTATTACCGCTTGTCCTTAGGTGCAAAGAATTTTGAGATAAATATTACTCTTTAGCCATATATTCTGAGTTGTTTATTTATTACACTTAGTAGGACAGAACATTAGTGTAATAAAATTACAATATAGTAC
>NZ_JAHNZV010000144.1 GCF_022267535.1 Psychromonas antarctica | reverse complement strand
ATAGGTAATTGATTTTTATAAAAACATAGACAGCAGTTCAATTATGTAACCAATATTTCAAATATGTCCCCTGAGAGTGGTGTTTTTAGCTACCATTGCTTTCTATTTTTCCAGTGCTTCACTTTACGTTAGTCAATAAGTTGAGGGCAGTTTAAGCAGGCCTTTTTTAAAAGTTAAATAAGGAGAGATAAATATGAACGATCCCAAAAGAGCATCTGATACACCTTACGCAGTAGAAGTAGAAGCCGGGAAATCCTATTTCTGGTGCGCATGTGGAGAAAGCAAATCACAACCACTTTGCGATGGCTCTCATAAAGGCACTGATTTCATGCCCGTAAAGTATCAGGCAACAGAATCTAAAAAAGTGTTTTTTTGTGGTTGTAAAAAAACAGCGGCACAACCATTGTGTGATGGCAGCCATAAATAACAATAAACGATATTGTAAAAATTTATGTCGATTTAGTAGCTAGCTTTCCAGAAATTAACGCCTGGCACGAAGGGCAACGTGTAGGTGATCATGCAGAAGTAAGTTATCGGCTTTCCCCTTTGAATCGTGATGTTACAGCTAAGCTAGGATTGGCATATCTGAGCAGAGATGGTATTGGTCATGCTCGTTGTGAATTTTTAGCTTTAGAATATTAAAAATAATCTCTTATTCACTGTCCCACGTTGAGGTTAAGTAATAACTGTCATTCAAAATAAGGTAAAAAGATCGTTATGGGGAAAATAGCCATCGTTATAGGCGCTACAGGTTTAGTCGGTAGGGCATTAGTTGACCAATTAGTAAATGCAGAAAATATCAGTAAAATAGTCACGCTTACTCGTCGTTCTGACACGCATTTATCACCAAAAGTTTTTAATCAAATCGTGGATTTTGATAATTTAGAGCGTCACGACAAATCATTTAATGGGGACTTTTTGTTCTCATGCCTGGGCACAACAATTAAGCAGGCCGGCTCTATTGCAGCCCAACGAAAAGTTGATCTTGATTACCAGTTTAAAGCTGCGCAGCTAGCTGCTAGCAATGGGGTAGATCATTATCTGCTGGTTTCTTCGAGCGGAGCTAATGAAAAAAGTAATAGTGAATATCTAAAAATGAAAGGTGAGTTAGAGCAGAAAATTAAAGCTTTGCCTTTTAAACGTATTAGTATATTTCAACCGTCACTGTTGCTTGGCCAGCGTGCTGAGCTTCGCTTAGGTGAAAAAATCGCCAGTTGGGTAATGATTGTTTTGCGCGTTATCCCTTGGCTTCGGCGCTTTCGCCCAATAACAGGGGAGCAGGTAGCGACTAAGATGGTTGTCGTTAGTAAACAATCAGGGCGATCAATAGAGTTTTTCCGCCTGGATGATATTTTCATTAATTAGCGTTGTCATAACCGAGTTGAATTCCAAGCAATCGTTATACTTCATGTCTCTTAGTTGCTCAGCGCTATGGCGGATGATACCGACCGGAGACAAGGTGTGCCTTTGGCATTGCTGCGCATAGGGTGGTGCTTGCTGATGTATGATGCCTCCTACCCATTCATGGCGCCGATATAGGGAAGCTTGCGCAGTTGATGCGCTTTCCAATGGGCATGTAATTGCAACGATAGTGGCAATTGTAAATAGCAATAAAGATCCATCGTTACTAACTAGAACAGCATTAGTGATTTGGCCATAAAACGATGCACGGTTGATTAGGGATGCTCATAACTATTACTGTTTTGTAAATGAGACAAAATAAATGATAACAGAAGCAATAATGATCCATTTTTATCAAAAATGTAACCGTATAAATGATTCTGAAGCAATGCCATTTGGCAGAAATAAATTCTACAGCTTCCTTAAGGAATAGTTAAAATATGCGTAAAACTGATAAAAAAACTGATAATAAACTTAGACTTTCATTGACCGACGTTTGTGAAGTAGCATTAAGGGAAATTGACGGCTTTCAATGGATAACTCATGTGGTCGATTATTCAAAATCCCCAATAAGTTTAAAGATTTTTTGTATTTTCGACACAAATAAAAATCTTGCTTTTTTTCTGTCAAAAAACAGCAAACAACAACTTGCCTCCCTGATTGTAACCAAGCTTCATGAAGTCAATGTTGAATTTAAAAAACCTATGGAACACATATTTTATGACACAGAAGAAAATTGTGAGAAAGATCATCATGGTAAATGGTCTGATAGACTAGGTTAAAGTGCGAAGTATACAAGCCGATTTACATTAAAAATGTTGGGCCATTTCACCTCTATCTTATTTGCGGGCTTAGTATGCGAGGGCTTTTATAATACTTGCATATTGTAAGAGGCGGGCTAACATTCATTACTACACCTCTTGAGCACTTTCCCTATATTGCTTATAATAGCGCACTTCTTATTTACTACAGGTCACAACATGAACGACACTAAAACGCAACCAGCTTTACCGGATCGCTTTTCTGCTAATCCCCGAAGCCCACATCATGTGGCAGAAATTTTCGAGCATGACATCGGCATTCGACTCAACGGCAAAGAGCGTTTCGATGTCGAGGAATATTGCATCAGTGAAGGTTGGGTAAAAGTCTCAGCGTTCAAAGCGTTGGACCGTCGCGGCCATCCACTTATGATAACTAAAAAAGGAACGGTTGAAGCGTTTTATCGTTAAAACGTAGCAATGCAAAAGCGCTGATTTCGTCAACACTAATTCCCCTTTGAGTTGCTACAATAGTTACGTTTCTATTTTTTATTCAACTGACTAGCAGCTTGAAAAAAGGGCCTAACGAAATTTAGGCCCTTCATATTATTGATATCCAAGAAACCATTACAAGAAGGCTCATTTTACAGTAAAGGAGCTCATTAGATTGACTAACACTGAAATCGCTTAATATACTTCCGTTAACCTCAATTGCTAGGGACGCAAATATCACCGTCATCAACCACGTTATGCGTAGAGTTTGATAATTGGATCGATTTCACTAACTTAAGGCGCGATAAATACGTTAAAATAGTCAGCTATTATTTTAGCTTTGAGCCCTTTATATTAATGACAACTACCACGACACCAACCAACTTTACATCACTTGGCATTATTTCGCCCTTGTTAGCTCGGTTGACTGAGCTCGAATATCAGCTGCCAACCCCCATTCAAGCACGCGTTATCCCAAGTATTTTAGCGCAACGGGACTTAATTGCAGGGGCAAATACCGGTTCGGGTAAGACGGCGGCCTTTGCACTACCGTTATTACAACAAATACACACAGAAAAACAATTAACTAGCAAAAACACCCAAGGTAACTATGTGACGGGGCTTATTTTGGTGCCTACCCGTGAACTAGCTAAGCAAGTTGCCGACAGCATTAAATCTTATGCACTGCATTTTAATGGCATGATTAAAACGGTTGCTGTTTTTGGTGGTGTATCCGCGAATACGCAAATGCAAGCATTACGAGGTGGCACCGACATTTTGGTAGCAACGCCTGGCCGACTGCTCGATTTAATCTCAAGTAATGCCATTAAACTTGATAGGGTTAAAACCTTAGTGCTTGATGAAGCAGATCGAATGCTAAGTCTAGGCTTTACTGATGAACTCTCAACACTGTTAGCATTATTACCGAAGAAAAAGCAAATTTTGTTGTTTTCAGCGACATTTCCCGAGGAAGTACAGACTTTAACCCAAGAATTGCTCCATAATCCAGTTGAAATACAATTACAAAGTGCTGATGCCAGCACCTTAGTACAGCGTGTTTTCACCGTTAACAGAGGCAATAAAACGGCCTTATTAGCACATTTGATCAAACAACATCAATGGCGACAAGCCCTTATTTTTGTCAATTCGAAAAACAGCTGTAATCACTTAGCTGAAAAACTTTCTAAACGTGGTATTGCCGCAGAAGTGTTTCATGGTGATAAAGGTCAGGCCGCTCGCAGTCGTGTGCTTGATGCGTTTAAAGCAGGTGAGATTGAAGTGTTAATCGCAACTGATATTGCAGCCCGTGGTCTAGATATCGAAAAACTCCCCGTAGTGATCAACTTTGACTTACCAAGAAGTCCATCAGACTACATGCACCGTATTGGCCGCAGTGGCCGTGCCGGTGAAGTGGGCTTAGCATTATCGCTTATCGATCATGACGATTTTCATCATTTCAACGTAATCGAAAAGAAGAACAAGATCTGCCTTGAACGTGAACAAGTAGTCGGTTTTGAGGTTGATGACATTATCAAAGATAAATTTCCAGCTGCCGATAAACCGATGGCAAAACCAGAAGGCAGCGGTAAGAAAAAACGTAAAAATAAAACGTTGGTAAATGCAGATATCTGGTTGAGAAATTCTTAGTCTGGATAAAAGAACAAGAATAGGTGTCGCACAGCCGACACCTTATAAATGCAGAGACCCCCTAACTACAAAATAAAGGGCCAACTCTCTTTTGCTAAAGTGAAGTAGGGGGCTTGTCTAATAAAATAAATGCATCTAGTGCATCCTTTTCCGCACAGACCATAAAAAATGATCAACAGTTTCTTTCAATAATTATATATTCTCTCTGGCATCTATAACTCAATTTCATTATTATCCTGTTCATAACAAGGTATTACCAACGCAAAAAAACAAAGCTTTACCCCCCCTAACCACATCCGAAAATTCATCACGTGACACATAGCCAAACAGGGTGGTCACGATGATAATATTGAGCATATCTTTGACTTATAAAAAATATAAGCTTTAAAAACAAACACTAAAAAGAAAAAAGACACCTGCGGCATCACTAAGTGATGCCGCTAAGATATCGACAGGAAAGGCGAGCTCAGGTGCCATAAAAATCACTTAGTGGCATCACTTGCCGTCGTCACGTGTAACAATACGGATCACATGTGTAATAATTGTTCATTTACATGTGCATTCTAATTCAATAACATACCTACTCATATTACTCAGGTTGAATGTTAATCATGGGATATGATATTTATTAATAGTTGTCTGCACTACTAACCAGACAACAAACATATTAGATGATATTGCAAACAACCATCACCGAACGAATACCCCGCTTAATAGGAACTAATATGCCAGTGAATATTGATTACAAACCGAAGACGTTTGAATGGAATACTACGAACATTGCTTGGCTAAAAAGTTACTTGACCCAGAAGAGCCGTTTACTTAATCTTATAACTGATGGTGTCGGTGTCGACATTGCTAATATCAATTTATTACAATTTAACGGCCTTTGCACATTGCTTGAAAAAACAGCTGAAGGGAGAGAGCTTCGTACAAAAATGTTTAAGGCTTGGCGAAGTAAAAAATCACGTGATAGCAATAATGGCAAAAAGATTTTCACTTTCAATCTCGATGTAAAAGCAGGGCTACAACTAAAAAAACTAGCCGACAAGCGCACCATAAACAAAACACTCGAAGATATCATTTATGGGACGTTCCAATCGGAAGAAAGTTTAAGTCTTCAAGCAAAGCAACTTAAAGCACAAAAAAAAATAGAGAAGCAGAAACTACAAGAGCAGCAAACAGAAGAAGAAATATCCATACGCTTTGAAGTAAAGGCGCTAGCGACACAAGAAAAATCGGAATTGATTCGAATAATACTAAAGCTAAATAAACAACTGAAAATGTTCGAAGAAAGATATCAAGAAAGACAAAAGCCTTAGCGACATTGCAGCAATTCTGACACTGGGGGCAACAACAAGATGATTTATTATGCGACTAATCTATGGGCTGTATTTAATCTTATATTTAAATATCGTAAAGAGGGACAAGCTTGATGCTCGTTATCTATTGGTCACTGGTTTTGATAAACATGTCGGCTCGGCCAATCGAAGCTATTCAGTTTATGCGTCATTTGTCTTTTACTGGTGAAATTCAACTGTTAATACCAAAAGACAAAAAATAAAGATAACAGTATGTTATACATTTTATGTTAAATAGGATTATGTTCAATAGAAAGTAAGCTAAGGTGAGATCGGATCTCATGCTTAATTTACATTAACACAAAACTGATAATTTTTAACAATATATACGCATACTCTATTTAACAT
>NZ_JAHNZV010000143.1 GCF_022267535.1 Psychromonas antarctica | reverse complement strand
GGGTAAACATGGATCACATCTTATGCTAAATGTCCTCTTATCTAATAGACCGTCGATTCGTAAAAATTATTTCAACCTTGAGCATCTATTTATAACGAAATATTCTGATTGATTTAATTAGTCTGCTCGCTGGCTTTAGTCTTCGCTGAAAAAGATCGCATTTCTCAGAGCTGACAGCGTGTAGATCATAAGAAATTGACGCGTAATTTTATACTTTGAAACATAATGTGCTTTGTTCGTACGTGATACGAAGCTGATCTAAAAAGAAAGGGGGGATTTTTGGGGAATAAATAATAGAATATTTTTTAACTTAATGATTATAATCTCTTTTGAATTCAAATTAGAATGAACAATTATTGTATCTCCAATCACGGGCTCCTGTATGGGAGATTTAGGATAATCATGGAAACCTTCGGCGTACTTAATTATGTTACCTATTTTATAGGTGCTGTGTTTATTATCTTATTACCCGGCCCTAATTCACTTTATGTGCTGGCGCTTTCAGCGCAGCAAGGTAGGCGCATCGGTTGGACTGCGGTGGCCGGCGTTTTAATCGGTGATTCTTTACTTATTTTGGCAACTGCCTTAGGTGCTGTCTCTATTTTGACGGCTTACCCGGCAATTTTTATGGTTATCAAATATGCCGGGGCAGGTTATCTGACGTATCTGGGTTACCGGTTAATTACAGGTGCAATTAAATCTTGGCGACAATTAGATGTACAGAGTTTGCAGGATGCCGTTGAAATTAAGAGAACAACAGGGCGAAAAGCGTTTAGAAAAACGCTGTTTGTTAGCCTATTAAACCCTAAAGCGATTTTGTTCTTTCTGTCTTTTTTTGCGCAATTTGTCGATCCTGAATATGCGCAACCGGTCGTTCCTTTGTTGATTTTGGCATTAACTATTCAAGCGCTCAGCTTAATTTATCTGACAGTGCTTATTTATGCAGGCACAACACTGGCTAAAACGTTCAGAAAACGTAACAAAGTGAGCGCTATCTCGGGAGCTAGTGTCGGCGTCGGATTCGTGGCATTTGCAATTAAACTGGCATTAGCGAGTGCCAGTTAATCGCTGAGTGAGGTGCTGTAGAATCAATGACAAAGCTAGCAAGAACGAAGCCAAGCCATATAAATACGTAGAATCTCAAACTCAATATGTGTAATGCTATTATTCGGCAAAAATAGCGATATTTTAATAAATCCTTTTGCAACTTCGGTGTATTCAAGTTCAAAACTGGGCTTCATATTCGCCGTACTAAAATCTAAAAATTGGGACATTTTCTTAACAAATCTTTGTGCTTCTTTGCTATTTAAATCAACCAACTCCATTGCCGCTTTGTGAAGAACTACTTGGGCCTCTTCGATATTAGTTGATTTATCGATTGGTGCTGAAATTGTGTATAACACGTATGGACCCATTTCATTTTCATTTAATACAGATTCCGCAAGTAACTTTGAATTCGGGAAAACAATCCGATGCCCTGTATAATTGGAGCCACTCTTTCCCGGACCTAATCGTTCTAATGTTGTCGATGTAAGACTTAAATCAATAACTTCGCCGCGTATATTGCCCACTGAGATCCAATCGCCCACCTTGTAGGCGCCTGTAATTAAACGAAAGATACCGCCCAGAGCAGCAAGGATCAGTTCTTTCATGCCAACAACGAGTGCAACGGCAAAAGCAGCGATGGATATCGCAAAGGCTTGAAGTTCTGGTGCCCAAATAAACGTCATCCCTACCACTAGAAATGCAGCAAATATGCCTCGGCTAATAGATGTTATTTTGCGCTGCTCTGTTATTGAGTGTTTGATCTTATTTTTCCAAAACTTGAGCAATAAATATCGGCAAAGTAAAAGTGAGATCGCAAGCAAAAGCGAAGCAAGCAGTGGCGAGAACTGAGAAGTAATCACATCGGCCACATCATTCATTACTTCATTTGTATCCATATTTATTCTTATCCATTTGTGAACCCGTTAAAAGAGAGTGTTCTAAATTTAAACACAGCCGCCCTGACATTAAATTTCAGATGCTGACTGGCGACGATACACCAGAATGAATTTTATCAGTAACTGTTTATTGTCAAAAGCGATTCCTTTTTAAGAGGAATTGGTTGCAACTCGCTAACGGGGGGGCTTAAAAATAGCTATCTCATTAATTTCTTTGTTTGTGGTAAATCGTAAAGGGGGGGGGAGGTGTTTGCTTTCTGACTCGTAAAGGTAAAAAGAGCCTGCCGATTGAGTCGTTTGTGCAATAAGCCGGAGAGCAATAAATGAGGATTAGATTTTGTCACACTAGAATCATGATAAGATAAAACATCCTGTTGAAGTCGATGTTTTTTGGTAAATGACTTGGGTGTAGTTCTTTTGAATCGACGGAACGTGTTGAATAAACGCACAGAAAAAATTGCGCAACCATGCTGGCACAGGCTTATTTTTTGGGGCGCGGGCTTCAGCCCGCTTACTTTAATTCTTTATTAGGTGGACTAAAGTCCACGCCCCTTATTTTGTGTTTTGGAGCGGAAAGTATTAATTGTCCCATTAATGGAGTGCATATCATTACAAAAATTCGCGTTTTTATAACATGAAATAGTGATTATCCAACTAATTGCAAGGGACTAGCGTCGATTCAAAGGAACTACACCCAAATGACTTCTATTCTTTCCAGACTCAGCCCACTTTTTTTCAGAAAATTGGTGGTGCGAATATAAACACTGAGTGTAAACACGCAACTATAATATTGTATAAATAAACCGCGCTACGGTGCTAATAAAAATGGATATATTAATTTGATGAAGATATTTGGAACACACAGTGGGGCATTTCATGCCGATGATGTTTTTGCCATTGCGGCATTGTCGATGTTGCACCCTGAGTATGAAATACATCGCTCACGTGACCCCAAAGTATGGGCAAAATGTGATTACCTTGTCGATGTCGGTGGCTATTACAATCACGATGAAAAGATATATGATCACCATTTTAAGAATGGACCGACATACGATGATGGTTTGAAGATGTCATCCATCGGCTTAATATGGTCTCATTATGGTACTGAGATTTGTGGTTGTCCTATTATTGCTGATAGAATTTGTCGACGTTTGATTCGACAGTTTGATGCTATTGATAATGGCGTGACATTAACTCATCATATTGAAGATTTTGCGGATGTGCGCGAAATATCCTTATCGGGATCTATTTCTATGATGAATCCACAGGATCATTCTAAAACAGATAAAGTATTTGAAGGCGAAGTATTACGCGCACGTTTAATGCTACAAACAGCCATTGCACAGGCTAAGCATTGGATTGAAAGTCGTGAAGCGGTAGAGCTTGCACTTAAAGTGGCGCTGAATGAACAACTTTCATATATTATTGTGCCAGAAGATTGTAAGTGGATAGAGCATCTCTTTAACAGCAATGGCAACGAAAAAATCCTTTATGCGATATTTGCAAATGGTGATAAATGGTACGCTCGTACTGTTCCGTCGGCTCTTGGCGAATTCTCTAACCGTAAAGACTTTCCAAAAGCATGGGCCGGTTTGAATGATGATGCGTTTTCAAAAGCAGCGCAAATTCCTGATGGAATATTCTGCCATCATGGCTTATTTATCTGTGCAACGGGATCCCTTGAGTCGACTCTGAAGATAGTCGATGACGCTATTCAAGCCTAAACGGTTCAGGCACAACTTTGTCCTACTTAGTTAGCTAAAATTATTTTCACTATTGGTCGTCACTTTGATGGTTATTTTTAGATAATACGGGCTGAAACTAAAGGCGATAACTTTGGTTATCGCCTTTTTATGACTAACGACTTATGGCAACTTAGTATTTTTTTAATATATCAATGATGTCAGCTTTATTTTCTGCTGCGATAATGTTGTTAATATCAGCATCGTTTTGAAACAATTCTGAAAGTGCCATAATCGTCAGCACATGACTATCTGAGTTGTTTGCTGCTAGTGTAATCGAGAAATATACATCCCCATTATCCAGCGAACCTAAATCGACACCTTTTTTAAACACAGTAAGCTGTAATGCGTCTTCATTGACGCCATCCTCTGGGCGCGCATGTGGCATGGCAATCTTAGGCGCTAACACATAATACGGACCAATTTTTTTATGTGTCGCCTTAATTGCATTGACATAACTCTGCTCAATTTTGCCGCTTGCTAAGAGTGCTGAACACGTTAAATCTAGCGCTGCATCAACGCTTAAATTCTCCTCACGGGTAATAACAATACCGTCATCACCCATTAAATCGAATAAACTCATAACACCATCCACCCAAGGAGAAGCCCAACAACACCGAAGTCAAAATCTGAAAAGGTTGTTGCCTCTAGACCTAGACTACCAAGTACATCTAGTAAGAACATAGGCAAGAATGAAATACATAACCCCTGCGTAAATGAACCTAACATCGCTCCACGTAAACCGCCCGTAGCATTACCATAAACACCTGCAGTACCACCAACGAAGAAGTGGGGCACAACACCGGCGACAATAATAGTCCAACCGAAGGCACCTTGAATTCCCATAGCAACAAGACCTGCCGCGAAGGAGCATAAAAAACCAATAAGCACTGCATTTGGCGCAACTGGAAATACCATTGGACAATCGAGAGCCGGTTTTGCACCAGGTACTAACTTATCGGAAATACCTTTAAATGCGGGGACAATTTCAGCGATGAGCATCTTCACACCCTGCAGCACGATATAAACACCACCAGCAAAGGTTAAAGACTGAACAAAGGTAAATACAACCCAGTTTTGTCCGCCAGATACTACTTCAACAAAATCACCGCCCGCAAACATAGACGAAAGTAAGAAAAATACCCCCATAGTTGTCGCAATAGCAACAGGCGTATCACGTAAAAACATCAAACTCTTTGGCACATTGATGTGTTCAGTTGATTTAGAAGTATCACCAAATTTACTACCGATATAAGCAGAAATAACGTAGGAAAGCGTTGAGAAATGACCAATCGCAAGTTGGTCGGTACCCATCACTTTTTCTGTATATTTCTGACCGATAGCGGGCATGATAACCATCAATGAGCCAACAATGCCGGCACCCAAGGCGACTAATTTCACTCCTGTAATATCTGCTGTTGAAAGAATCACCGCAACCAACATTGACATAAACATCGTGTGATGACCCGTCAAGAAAATATATTTCAAAGGGGTTATACGAGCTAATACAATGTTTACGATAAAGGCAAAAAACATAATTAGCGCCATCTCATAACCGAAGGCATCCTGTGCGATTGCAACAATTGCTTCGTTATTGGGAACAACACCGCTAACGCCAAAGGCTTCGGTAAATATAGTTGCGAAATTATTCAAAGCCCCAATCAGCGCGCCAGCACCAAACCCGAGGATTAAAAAACCCATCACCGTCTTAATAGTGCCTTTCAGGATGGAAGAAGCATCTTTTTTTTGTGCAACTAAACCAATAAAAGCAATAAGACCAACCATAATTGCTGGCTCTTTTAATAAGCCAAGCATAAATTCAAAAAAATCAACCATTATAATCCCCTTACCCTTATATGAACGCTTTTAGTTGTTCTTCAATTGAAGCTTTATCAAAAATATTGATTAAACTAATAATATTTTCCTTGCCTGCTTCCTGTAATTGCACCGCGATATCTGCAGCCGCAACCCAAATATCGGCTTGACTTGAAGCTGCAGAGGATAAATCTTCATGATCAACTTCAGCTTCAAGGCCCATTTTTTCCACGACTTCTTTAACCGCTATTTCCATCATCAATGACGTACCTAAACCGTTTCCGCACACAACTAGTATTTTTTTCATGTTATTACCCTCTATTTGGATAAGTTCAATTGCAAAATTGCGTTTTAACTGTACGAGAAAAGCATAGCTGAACAAGGTGATTTCAAACGTGATAAAAGTCGCAAAGCTAAAGTGGTCTCGCGACGCAGATCACAAATTTTACGTTTCATATAAAGAGCATGGTTTCTAATTTTTAAGAAATAAAAATCATAATATAGGGGGAGGTATAA
>NZ_JAHNZV010000142.1 GCF_022267535.1 Psychromonas antarctica | reverse complement strand
GTCTAAAAAGTGGACTATGCCAATAAGGAATTGGAAACCCGCCTTAAATCGCTTTATAATCGAATTTGAGGAGCAACTAGCTCCCCATATCTAACGGGCATTTACACAGTTTGTTTTACACCCTCCCACTTAACGGCAGGCTTGTTCTGTTTACCTCCTGGTTTACGCTTTGCTGTACGCTACTTTGATATTCAAAAGTAACCTTGTGGCTTCCCTCCGGGATCTGCACTGAAAGCACTTCTAGATCACATTCCCCGTTAAACTGGTACTGCTGCTGTTCATCTACCATAATGCGTAAACGTCCATCCCCACTTTTTGTGAGTAACTTGGCTGAAAATGATAAGAAACCTGGCCCTTCAATCTCACCTTCTAACAATTGTTGCACAGGATCATTAACAAAAGCACTTTGTAGCCCACTTTGAATATTATCTTGCCATGTGTGAGAACCACCAGAAAGCCATGACTGAAATATGCTATTCCATCCTTGTACTAAGGGTTCATTACTCATTTGTATGGCACGTAAGCTGATACTTTTTATTTCACCCGCTACTGCAAAGGTTAATTGACCAGAAATGTATTTATTATCGTTTAGCATAACCGATACATTCGCTTCGCAGTAACCACCCACAGGCAAAATCGCACAATTAGAATCAAGCAAAGTGAAATGTTCATTATCAATGCTTATAGCGTCAACATTTACATTGCTAGTGCCTTGATTATAAAAACGAATGCTGCGAATGACAGCTAAAGAAGAATCGCTGACTTTCCACAATACACTTCTCGGATAATCAATTGCTCCCACCAACTCCTCCGTTGTTTCTTTTATCCAATCAAGATAGAAACCAATTCTGGTAAATATACCTGTATAGTTAGTACCACTAGCGACCAATGCGACATACTTTGAGCCACTCTCCCCCTTAATAAAAGCAGGTGTACCGCTGTCTCCTCCAGCAGGTCCTAATAACTCACGACCAGCACAGATAAAGAGGTTATTGTCGAGATCAGCTGGGATTTCTCCACCAATTAGATTATTGCAGCTTTCATTATCGATAATTGGTATTAGTGCACCTTGTAACTCATATGCAGGGATGTAACTGCTGTAACTTGTTGAACCTAAACCCAATATTTGTAGCATCTCCCCCGCTCGAATGTTTTTATTTTCCATTTCAGTAATAATAGAAGCTCGCGGGTATCCCTCTGGAATACTATCCATTTGATAAATAGCAATATCACTACTACCATCACCTACGTACTCAGGATGAATAATATTGGTTTTAAGCGAGTAACAATTATTTTGCACCATAGATCCAGAGCTTCCCAGACAAGCGACTGAGTTCTCTGCCGGTACGAATGATTTGGCGCAATGCGCCGCTGAAATAATTAACCCTTGCCCTATATACACACCACCACATGAGTGAGGGTTTAGCGTTAATCCAGATGGGCTAGGGGCTTTGGTATGCAACGAAACCAGAAAAGGCCAATCATTGTCTGCAACCGTAGTTCCACCGACAACTGCTAGTACATCAAAAGAAAATACAAACAACAACCAAGTTAGGTATTGAGTTAAACGTACAAACATGAAAATCTCCAGTAATCAAATATAAAATAAAATCACTGAATAATCTCTGCAAAGCAAAATAAAATCAATTTACCTTGCCACATTTCGTGACGCATACGTTGAAAAGTATAAAATAATCAATTAAATAAATAAAAAATATTGCTTTGTAAAAAAACAAAAAAATAGAAAAAAAATAGGACGGAAAAAAATAGGACAGCCATTAAACAAAATAGGACATTTCTATATTGCACTTACAATGTGCGTTTAACGGGTGTTATGGAAATACAGATAATAAGATTGGTTTAACCAATCCACCTTTTTTAGTTATTTCGAATTCTTTTCGTATTTACAAACTTCCAATCTTTTACAAATTTCTTCATGCAGACATCTTCTTAAAATATTACGGATGGCGTTATTCGCTACTGATTTTTTTGCACTAATAGAAAAAACTGCGCCAACAGCATTTTGTTGGCGTTGATGAAATAGATTATAATCGCACTGTATGTCATCACCACATGCTTTTTTAAGATCTTCCGTAGTTGCTTTTAAAGCAACTCTGGTTTCTTCAGCAGCATCTGCAATATCTTCGCTAGTATTTATTACAACTTCCAGACGATTCACTGCAGATTTTAATTTAGGGACGTTACCGCCAAGCCTTTCAATCCCTTCTATCATTTTTTTTATTGTATCTTTGTCGTTATTAATTTTTTCAATATCAATAGCCATTTAATGTTCCTTCATTTATTGTTTGTTCAATACTTTTTAGTGCGTTAATACCTTGGATACGCAATAATGCTTTTTCGCTTTCTTGATATCCAAGTTCAAGGGACTCACGGAAAAGAGATTCTGCTTTTTTAATATCTTGTTTGATAAGTACACCTTCTTCATATTCAATCCCGAGTAAATACATCGCAGGAGAGAAGTTTTGTTCGGCTGATTTGATATAATATTCAAGGGCTTTTTGTTTGTTGACTTTAACACCATATCCAAAGTAATAGATTAAACCTAATGAATGCTGAGCAGGGGCATAGTTATGCTTTTCTGCTTTAGTAAACCATTCTTTCGCAGTCTTGAAATTTTGCTTAACACCATATCCAGACTCATATAGGATCCCTACCCCCCAAAGCGATTCTGGAATTTCTTGCTCTGAAAGCTCTTTCCATATTTTCATTGCAGTCCCATAATCTTCATCGATATAGGCTGTTCTAGCCTTTGTTAGTTCATCACTAACTTCATCGCTAACGTATTCTGTACACGAAAACAGGCTTATCAGTATAATCAACAGAAAAGACAATGTGATTTTATTATTGTGCATAGTAAAAAACCTAATGTAGTGAAAATAATAAAGCAAAAAAAATAAATGATACCACGCTTACATCTTAAAAACATCAACATAAAATAATTTGAAAACAATAAAAACAAAATAACAAAATAGGACAGCAATAACAAAATAGGACAGCCAAACCTTTTAAAATGAAGGTTAATGAAAAGCCCGAGTGATCGCCACAAATGATCGGACTTTTGCGCGGTGAAATTGTAAAAAAGTGGATTTGCTGTGGTTATGTTAAATAATGAGGAATTTTACAGAAATTGAAACATCGACATCCCTTAGCAAGATGCTAATGAGATAAAAAACTGTCAACAATGACTTTTAATGAAGCATGCGCTGTAATTTGGCCTTACCTGATATCCAACGCTTACCAGTATGCTCAGCGAACAAGGCAAGTTCATCAAGTGAGCCCACTGCACCATGATAATTTTTGCCAAAACTACAGGCTAATTCCAACCAAGTTTCACTGTCTAAACCGAGCGTACTCAGTAGACTGGGTATTTGCGCACTAATCGTGCCGCGTTTATCATCTCTAATTACCCGTCCAGTCCAATCTACAAGCTCTAAATAATCGATGAAAGCATAAGGAATGCCTTGTGGCTGCTCATTGCATTCACCAGCCACAAAGGCGAATAAGGGTTTAATAACATTATCTTGTTCGTCTATATCGTCGCTGCTCGCAATACCATGGATACGTTCAAATATTGACGTGTATTCAGATGATTCTACACTTTTAGCCATTTTTGCGCGCACAGGATTCAAATCGACATAAGCCATACAAGTTAGCAATGCCTTTTCGTCGAGCAAAGCTTGTGATTTGAAACGCCCTTCCCAAAACCGTCCTTTGCAGTTATCTTCTTTATTGGCTTTGCGGGCAATAAATTCGTTTAAGCTACGCATAAACCAAGAAATATCAACTAAACGATGTCGCCATTTAGTGATCACCTCCAATGCCACATTAACTTCGGTTTCAGTTGCTAATTCGCCCTTTATCCAGCGTGTTACGATGGGAGAGCCCGAATATAGTTGATACCAACGTTTGCAGATATCCTCATCAGAGCAAGCTTCAATTTCTACTTCATTGGCATGTAAAACAAGATGATAGTGGTTGGAAAGAATCGAGTAGGCACAAACATTAATCGCAAAAATATTACTGAGTTGACGAATGCGCTCAACCATCCATTGACGCCGATGAGAAAAACTTTTGCCGCTATATTGATCTTCGCCACACAAGAATGCGCGGCGCACACAGCGAGATATACAATGATAATAGGGGGTATCAGAAAGCGAAATTAATGAAGATCGTGATTGCGTCATACCTACATCTACTGGTGAATATAAAAACACTGGTTATATAGTAGGTACAAACTCGCAACCCGTCAAAAGGTATGGCTGTCCTAGCTTCTTGCTATAATACTAACTGACACTCTGAACTGCCTTATCCCTGCTGAATTTCTAATTTTGATGTTTGTATCTTTGGGCTTAAGTTCTGCAGTACACGTTGTCATTTTGACGAGTAAATTGAAGTCTTAAAATGACGGTTCAGAAGGTTATTTACCTGCAGATTAAATAGAATTTTTATATTTTACTGCTTATTTGATATTTTTAATTGACTTATTTTTTTGATTTGGTATCTTCTTTTCTTAATAAAAGGAGTTGTTGAAGATGAAATTATTTTTTATCATTATGATGCTCGCTACGGCTAATTATGCCAGCGCAAATAGCACTGAAGTACAAATGATTGGACATGCAGCTCATTCTGATGCTTCTGCTACAGATCATCCTCAATCAGAAAAAAGCAATATTGATCTAGTAAATCATCAAATAATTGCAGCCCTAAAAACACATGACTTTTATACTTTTGCTAGTGCATACAATAAAGTTGAAAATAAAGATACATTCATAATTAATAATGATGGCACTGTGATGTACTACCTTTTCATGTTTATGGGAGTTGATGACCCTCAGTATTTCGACTTAGTGCTTAAACATTCAAACCCTAATATTATTGATGAACTCAATGATATAACCCCCATTTTTAGAGCTGCAGATTCATGTCAAGTAAATAAAGCAAAAAAATTAATTGCAGCGGGAGCTGACGTAAATTATGTTTCCAATAAAGATAACTATCTAACTACCGCTGAAGGTTTTACTCCTCTGCATGTAGCTGCAGGCACAAAATGTTATAAATTAGTTCTCTTACTCTTACAGCATGGTGCAAATAAGCATGTAAAAACGGTAAATGGATTAACTCCCTACGATATATCTGTGAAAAAGGGAAATCTTAAAATGACCGAGTTGCTTAAGTTATAATATCGTAATCCTACAGTATGATAAGCAGCTGGAAATATTTATATTTTAGCAAATAGGGGCAATAGGTTTAGCTGCAATTTGAAGGTGAATTCATACAAATTAACTTCGTGGAATCAGCCCGAATAAAAACGCTTGATAAAATGATCGAGCAATCACATCAGAACAACCAACAGAAAATAACTAAGGAAGGTACGGTTATGGCTTTAGCCACTATTGATGAGATAAAAATCAAAAAAGAAATAAATAATCTAAATAAATTAATAAAAATTATTGAACGAGCAGGAGGTGAGCTACCAGGATTAAAAACAGCTCTTAACCGTTTAGAATTCTGTATTGATACAGGCATAGACATGGTTGATGCTGCTCGTCAAACTGCGGATCAATTACAACAATATAGAGAAAAACTATTGGCTGAGTGTCGAGGCGATGTTAGCTGCGAAATCTATGTAAGAGGGCAATATCAAAAACTTAGTGTCGATGCTTTAACGGGTGACCTAGGGAATACATCTACAGGTAAGTTATTTTTAATAAACACAGTTCAAAGATATGCTCCCAAAGTAGTTTGCGACCACTTGGAATTTTGTGCAAGAAAAGCCAATGCACAGTAATAGGTTATTTGATGATTTTGCCACTTAATATATGGGGTTAAGCAAAGTAGGACAGCCAAACCTTTTAAAATTAATGTTAATTATTAATAACATTATCTTGTTCGTCTATATCTTCACTGCTCGCAATACCATGGATACGTTCAAATATTGACGTGCATTCAGATGATTCTACACTTTTAGCCATTTTTGCGCGCACAGGATTCAAATCGA
>NZ_JAHNZV010000141.1 GCF_022267535.1 Psychromonas antarctica | reverse complement strand
AAAAAATGGTCAAAACCGATCCACAGTTGGAGAGCTGCGATGAATCGGTTTATAATAGAATTTGAAGACCGCTTGAAAAAGCATCTGTAAAAATGGTAATTACACAGAATTATTTACAGGGTCAAGATTTATTTCTTATTTTGGGTCTCTTATTATTATTCATATTACTTAACTCTAATAATGGTCAATAGTTTAATTCCATAGTAAAGGGGCAAAGGTGCGTATTTAAAAAAAAACATTTCCTATTTTTGCAATTGAGTCCACAACTTAAGTCATAAATAAGGATGGGCTAAGGTATGCCTATTTTATCTTAGGTTATATGGCAGAAGAGCTATTCTGCCTAATTTGGCTTTACTATTAGTCAAAAAAAGTGTTACTCGGCGTTATGCTCGCCCAAAGATTGGTTTTTTTCAATCAGCGCATTTTTTAAGACCATCGCCTCTATCTCTAAACCATATAGATTTTCATCCCAGTTTACCCCAGCAAAAACCTGCTGTTTTTGCATGCCGTCTAACCAAGATTCAAAAAACACAGATAACGGTATCGTCTGTACCTTATAATTAACCCATTCTTCATTTTGCAGTTTTTCGGCTAATGCAGGCTCTGACCAAAATAAGTACACTGCTTGTGCATCTTTATTATCATGGGGTTGACAGTTTGCCCAACCTTCATTTTCATCAAACAAACCGAATAGTTGATCTTCTTCGATCACCTGATCTACAAAATTTTCTGCGTTTTTTAAATACTCTTGTTTCATTTTATTTCTCGTTATTCTGATCTAATTTTATTTCAAGTTCGGCAAACTTGGCTTCCATTTCAGCTAGTTTTTCACGAGTTCGTAATAGTACATGCGTTTGTACATCGAACTCTTCACGGCTTACCATATCAAGTTTACCCAATTGCGCTTGTAATACCTGTTTGATTTTACGATCAACTTCTTCCCCGAAGCTTTTTACTCCCGCAGGCATCGCATCGCTTACTTGTTTGGCTATCTCTTCTAATTTTTTGGGGTTAAACATGATTGGCTCCTTAAATTTGAAGGGGCATTGTAAACTGGCCATCGCTTAATTTCTATGCTTAAAATTTTTGTTTTATCTTTTATCTAGCAAAAATCACGATAAGCAACAGTCATAGGGAAAATAATGAAAAGAGTATCTAGCTCACAAACGTACCCACCTGATCATAAAACAGATAATCTATTTTTTAAAATAGAAAAGGTGCTTAAAGCACCTTTTCTAAACCACCAAAGTATGGATGATTATTATTTTAGACGTGGTAACTCATCACCAGAAAGCACTCCATTTTTATCACTATCAAGCGTGTCAAATTTTTCTAGTAGACGTTTGCCAACTTCATCTTTGCTTAATACACCATCACTATTTTTATCCATCTGGGCAAAATTTTGACGTTGTTCGCCTTTACCTGCTTTGCCCTGGCGGTTTTTATGGGCCGCTTGTAATTCAGCTTCAGACAACGTACCGCTTTTATCACTATCGACTTTGTCGAAGTTAGCTAATAAACGTTTGCCAACTTCCTGTTTACTTAATGCTCCATCACTGTTTATATCCATCTCAGCGAAAGTAGGACGATGACGCCCTTTACCTGCTTTATGTTGGCGATGTTTCTGCCCTGCTTGAAATTCTGTAGCTGATAATACACCATCATTGTTTTTATCCATCTCTGTAAAAGTAGGACGCTGATGCCCTTTACCTGCTTTACCTTGACGGTTTTTGTGAGCCATTTGCAGTTCAGCTTCAGACAACGTACCGTTATTATCGCTATCAACTTTATCAAATTTAGCTAATAAACGCCTACCAACTTCGTCTTTACTTAATACCCCGTCACTGTTTTTATCCATTTGAGCAAACGTAGGACGGTTACCGTGTTTACCTTTATGCATGGTGAATTCAGCGGCAGAAAGTGATCCGTTACCATCCTTATCAAGAATATCGAAATTTGTTAATAGGCGCCCCCGCACTTCCTCTTTTGTAAGTACACCATCACCATTTTTGTCAATTTGTGTAAATCGCATTGTTTTATAGTTTTGTGTATCAGCAAAACTATAAGTGGCGTTGCCCATTAAGAGTGCAACAGTAATCAATAGATATTTTTTCATCATAATCTCTCTTTGTTTATATAGAATAATATTCGTTTTTGCCTGTCACGAATCAATTGCGTTAATAGCTTTTTATCTAATAATGTTAGCTGTTAACCGATGAATAAACTATAAGATGAAAATGCGCAGGAATAATGGAGAAAATAAGGATATTTAAGATAATGAAAGCGCAAGACTCATTTTATATCTCTAATTTATAACCGACACCATAAATAGATTTAATGAATTCACTCTCCGGAGATGCTTCTTGCAATTTACGGCGCAAATTTTTAATGTGACTATCAATAGTCCTATCTGTCACTATACGGCTATCTTGATAAATATGTGTCATTAACTGCTCTCGGCTAAAAACCTGCTGTGGGTGTTTGTTAAAAAATGAAAGCAAGCGAAATTCAGCAGGAGTGAGCTCCACCCTTTGCCCCCCCAAAGAAACTGTCATTTTCTGCTCATCAACAGCGAGTCCATGTTGTTCAGGTGCTGTGTCACTTTCTTCGTTACCACGACGTAGTATATTTTTAACTCGCACAACCACCTCTCTTGGACTATAAGGTTTACAGATATAATCATCTGCGCCCAGCTCAAGTCCTATTAACCTATCTATCTCATCAATTCTGGCCGTAGCCATGACAACCGGTACTTGGCTAAAAGTACGTAGTTCTCGATAAATATCTAATCCATTACGCTGAGGCAGCATTAAGTCTAAGATTAATAAATCAGGCTGATGTTGTTTTACCCAATCGATAACGTCCAAACCGTTATCGATAATATGAGTCTGAAATCCAGATTGCGAAAAATACTCACATAAAACCCTCGCCAGTGACGGTTCATCTTCAACAATAAGAATGGTTTTTTGTTGATAATTCATTATTTAACTATCCTTCATTGGTAACGAGACCTTTATTTTTAACCCACCTAAAGTGGAGTGCTCTGCAGTGATTGTGCCGCCGTAAGCCGTTACGATGTTTTGGCAAATAGAAAGGCCAAGACCCGATCCGCCACTGGCTCTGCTACGTGATTTATCCACTCGGTATAATCGTTGAAACAGTTTATCCAATGATCCCTCTGGCACAGCTGGTGCGCTATCTTCAATTGTTAGCTCAATATTTTTGCCCTTTTGCAACAGATCTATCTGCATCACACCGCCACTATCTGTATAACGGTAACTATTTTCAAAAATATTTGAAATAAGCTGTGTTAATGATTTTTGGTCTGCTTGCAATATAATCCCTGTTTCCTTCTTATAAATGCGTTTAAATTGAATGTTTTTTTCCGTAAAACGAGCCTCATTTTGACTGGCAATGATCCCGAGCAATCGAGTTAGGTCGACACGCTGAGATCGCTCTATATTTACCCCTGCATCGGAAAGCGATAACTGGTAAAGATCGTCTACCAAGCCACTGAGATTGACGACCTGATTATGCAACGACTTAATATATTTTGGCTCTGGCGCACGAATGCCATCTTCAATGGCCTCTATTTCACTTAGTAATACTGCAATGGGGGTACGCAGTTCATGGGAAATATCCGCCAACCATTGCTCCCGAGTTTCTTTCTGCAGCTTCAGTGTCTCTGTTAAACGATTAAAGGTTTGTGATAACTCCGCGAGCTCATCCCTGCCCTGCACGGGGATTTTCTGCTGAAAATCCCCGTGCTGCAACGCCGTTGCGCCAGCATGCAAATATTTTAGTGGCTTGAGAAAATGACGTACCAATCCTCCTGCAACCACGAATGAAAAAAGGGCAACCCAAACAGCAATGAGGTAAAAATTATTTAACTGTTGTTTAACAAAGCTTTCTGCAAGTGGACTACTGATTGTGTCCCTTTGCTTAATAGAGATCCAGCCAACGGTTTCATTATCAAAAGTGATCGGGACCTTAATAAATGTCGGCTCACGCATTTGCTTTTCCCGCTTTGGCGGATTAGCGAATACAGAGAGCCCTTGTTTATTCAACAGAAAAATTCTGTTATGCAATTCAAACCTATCGCTTTGAGGATGCCGTGGAGGTCGTTTTTCTATTGCTAAACGGTGTTCTTTGGGTGACCGATTAAGTAGTGGTTTCAATAAATTTTTCCATAAATCAGGCTGCGCTTTAATTCTGTTCCAACCACTTTCAGTAGAGTAGTAATGGCTAACCTGCGCAGCAATCACTTCCAGTTTTTCAATCTTGCGTTGGTTGAGGTAAATCTGTAATCCACTTTGAAAGCTATTATTAATCAACAACGCCATACCAGCCATCATGATAATACTGGTCAATAATAAAGAGACAAACAATTTATGAAAAATGGTTAAACGCATATTCATTACCTTGCATAATAAATTGAAATTATTCATTTATGCCTATGGTACTTCAAGATGCAAAATCAGCAAGATAGCATTACCTAAAAATTTGATAAGGAAGCAACCATTACTTATTCAGATCTCCAAGCTGAGTTCAGATAAGCACATACATGTACTCGTTCGCATTAAAAATGCATCTTTGCATCTTTAGTGCTAACGGTATAAAACGATATGCGATTGAGATTAGCAACCATTTATTTGTAAAATATAAATAAAGCCTTTCCAATAAAGTAGGTATAACCGTCGAATTATTAAAAGAGATTGTTCAAGGCAACTTCGTTAGCGCTTTTATAGGGGAAAACTTCCTTTTTATCACTACTCTTTTATCAAAACTGTGCATTAAGTTAAAATACAAATTCATTAATAGCGTATTATTACTTGTCTAACTTAAGCTCACTTTAGATTAATCTTTTTAATTTCAACCATTTGATTTTATTTAAAAATATACCTTATATAGGGATTTCCATGGCTAAAACTAAAACAATAACAACTGACGATATCCTGCTGATATTATGTAATTCTATAAGGTCAGTACTCACCACTGCAACAGATCACTCAATTAACTATTCTGCTATGGTGCAAAAGATAACTAAAACTTGCTTAAAACCCGATCTTGGCTGTTTTGTACTCTTTGATGGCGGATTTTCAGGGTTAGTGATAATCAATTTCACCGCGGGTGCTGCACTAGAAATATATCAGAATTACATGAGTTACATGGGGATCCCAAAAAATGAGCTAGCACAATCACATACTGCAGACGATGTGGGGGATGTAATGGGTGAATTAATGAATCAAATCGTTGGTGACTTCACGAGTGTTGTCGGCCATGAACTGCATACCTCTATCACACAAAATCAACCTAAAATGTTAACTATCAATAAGCAAGTAATGCTCTCTATTGATACCAACCTAGATAAACCACAGGCAAGACGAGTTACCTTTACAACAGAAAAAAATAATATTTTCTATCTTGAATTGGCGATGGATAAAACTGAATTTATAAAACTGCCCACCTTTAAAGAAAAAGATAAATTTGATCTTGATGCCTTGTTTGATAATAAAAAAGAGGAAACAACTGAGAGCGCCCCCGCAAAGACAACGAATAGCTTAGTCGATCTTGATTTACTAGAGCAGTTGGGGATTTAGGCTTTTAGCGGCACAAACTAATAGAAACAAGTAGAATTGAATATGAGATGACTAACAAAATCTCATTTTTTCTCTTTGATTACAGTTATGCATCATTTATCTAGTGCTGATGACGCTATCACTACCACTCTTACCTGTTTATCCTTAATACAGTTTCACAAGTAATAGTTGCAACGCAGATTGCCGCTCAGGTGGCGTTTCTGAAAGCATATTTTGATCTTGTAAAATAGCGAGTAGTTTACGAGGCGCCACATCTTTGTAGCCAACAATTTCTACATGACCGGCATCAACTTGAACACTGGTTATTTGCGGATAGTTATCTATTACAGGTTGATATTGTTCATCTATGGCAAAAACCTCATCACTTTTTATACACTTACCTTTACTATCTACTGTACGGCAACTATTTTTTTCATTAGTAA
>NZ_JAHNZV010000140.1 GCF_022267535.1 Psychromonas antarctica | reverse complement strand
TTGCAATGAAAGTTCGTGCATCCGTCAAAAAAATCTGTCGTAACTGCAAAGTTATCAAGCGCAAAGGTGTTGTGCGAGTTATCTGTGTAGAGCCAAAGCATAAACAGCGCCAAGGCTAATAGATTTTTGGATATCAACAATATTTAATGGTTTATTCAATATTGTTTTATTTATATATCATTTGTAAAGCAACAACCGTGCTTTCACAAATGAATCATTAAACTCTTAAGGAGTGCATAGTGGCTCGTATCGCTGGCATTAACGTTCCTGATCATAAGCATGCTGTTATTGCATTAACTGCAATTTTTGGTATTGGCAAAACCCGCGCACAGAAAATTTGTGCCTCTGCGGGAATTGCAGAAGCAAGCAAGCTGAAAGATCTGGATGAAACACAAATCGAAGCTCTTCGTACAGAAGTAGCTACGTTCGCCGTTGAAGGTGATTTACGTCGTGAAGTTTCTATGAACATCAAACGTCTTATGGACCTTGGTTGTTACCGTGGACTTCGTCATCGTCGCAGCTTGCCTGTTCGTGGACAGCGTTCTAAAACGAATGCTCGTACTCGTAAAGGTCCGCGTAAAGCAATCAGAAAATAGGATAAGAGATCATGGCTAAGACTCCAACACGCGCTCGTAAGCGAGTGAAAAAGCAAGTTGCTGATGGTATGGCTCATATCCATGCTTCTTTCAACAACACAATCGTAACGATTACAGACCGTCAAGGTAATGCGCTTTCTTGGGCAACTGCCGGTGGTTCTGGTTTCCGTGGTTCTCGTAAATCTACTCCGTTCGCTGCACAGGTTGCTGCTGAACGTGCTGCTGAAGCAGCTAAAGAGTACGGCCTTAAAAACGTTGAAGTTTTTGTAAATGGACCGGGGCCAGGTCGTGAATCTTCGATTCGTGCTCTAAACGCGGCGGGTTTCCGTGTAACTAATATTACAGACGTAACACCTATTCCACACAATGGTTGTCGTCCGCCGAAGAAACGTCGCGTTTAATTACGACGTAAATAGGTAACTGGAGAAAGTAAAATGGCAAGATATTTAGGTCCGAAGCTTAAGCTTAGCCGTCGAGAAGGTACTGATTTGTTCTTAAAATCAGGCGTTCGCGCGATTGAATCTAAGTGTAAGATTGATAATGCGCCCGGCGTTCATGGTGCACGTAAACCACGTCTTTCAGACTACGGTTTACAGCTACGTGAAAAGCAAAAAGTCCGTCGTATGTACGGTGTGCTTGAAAAGCAATTCCGTAACTACTACAAAGAATCGGCTCGTTTACAAGGCAATACAGGTGAAAACCTGCTTCAACTTCTTGAAGGACGTTTAGACAATGTTGTTTACCGTATGGGATTTGGTGCGACTCGCGCTGAAGCTCGTCAATTAGTAAGCCACAAATCAATTCTAGTAAACGGCAAAGTGGTTAATATCCCATCTTTGAACGTTAAAACAAGTGATGTTATTGCCATTCGTGAAAAAGCTAAAAAACAAGCACGTATTGGCGCTGCACTTGAAATCGCTGGTCAGCGTGAAGTCCCTACTTGGGTTTCTGTTGATACAACGAAAATGGAAGGCGTATTTACACGTCAACCTGAACGTTCAGATTTATCTGCTGATATTAACGAACAGTTAATCATCGAACTTTATTCTAAGTAAAGTTAACCGTTAAGAGAGAACACAAATGCAGGGTTCTGTAATTGATTTTCTAAAGCCAAGATTAGTTGATATCGAACAGGTAAGTGCAACGCGCGCCAAAGTGACGCTAGAACCACTAGAAAGTGGTTTTGGTCAGACACTCGGTAATGCGTTTCGCCGTATCTTGTTATCATCTATGCCGGGAACGGCGGTGACAGAAGTCGAAATAGATGGTGTACAGCATGAGTACAGCACTAAAGAAGGTGTTCAAGAAGATATCCTCGAGATTCTTCTTAACCTTAAAGGTCTAGCGGTTAAGCTTGAAGGTAAAAGCGAAGTTCTTGTGAGCTTAACTAAATCTGGAGCGGGTCCTGTTACGGCAGGCGACATCATTCATGATGGTGATGTAGAGATAGTCAATCCAGAACATGTGATCTGTAATTTAACAGGCAATGCTGAAATTAGCATGCGTATTAAAATTGAATCAGGTCGAGGTTATGTTCCAGCTTCAACACGTATTCATAGTGAAGAAGATGAGCGTCCAATTGGTCGATTATTAGTCGATGCAAATTTCAGCCCTGTTATGCGGATAGCTTACAGCGTTGAATCTGCTCGTGTTGAACAACGCACCGATTTAGACAAACTTATCATCGATATGGAAACCGATGGCACACTTGATCCAGAAGATGCTATTCGTCGTGCAGCGACTATTTTGGCGGAGCAATTAGACGCCTTTGTTGATTTGCGTACAAACGCAGCGCGCGAGTCGGTTAAAGTCGATGAAGCGCCTGAGTTTGATCCAATTCTTTTACGTCCAGTTGATGACTTAGATTTAACCATTCGCTCTGCTAACTGTTTGAAAGCAGAAAGAATATTCTATCTTGGTGACTTGGTACAATGCACAGAAGTTGCACTTCTAAAAACGCCTAATTTAGGCAAGAAGTCACTTACTGAAATCAAAGATGTACTTGCATCACGTGGACTGTCTCTAGGCATGCGCTTAGAAAACTGGCCGCCAGCAAGTCTCATACGTGATTGATCTACTCATCTGAATAACGAATAATAAGGACTAAGTTATGCGCCATCGTCAAAGTGGACGTCAGCTTAACCGTAACAGTAGCCACCGTCAGGCAATGTTCCGTAATATGGCAATTTCTATTGCTACGCACGAAGTGATTAAAACGACAGTTCCTAAAGCAAAAGAACTACGTCGTGTCATTGAACCATTAATTACACTTGCTAAAGTGGATAGCGTTGCTAACCGTCGCTTGGCATTTGCCCGTCTTCGTGATGATGCAGCGGTTGCAAAATTATTTAATGAACTAGGTCCTCGTTACGCGACGCGTCCTGGTGGTTACACTAGTATCATTAAATGTGGCTTCCGTACTGGTGATAAAGCCCCTATGGCTTATATCACTTTAGTAGATCGCCCAGCAGTAGACAAAGAAGCATAAGCCTCTTTTAATCGCGCTATAACAAACCGAACAATTGTTCGGTTTGTTGTTTTAGCCCCCTTGCTATAAATAACATCCCCCCCCCTTCTCTCTTCACGTTGCTTTATAAACGCCAGAAAATTTGCTAATAAATGTCTTAAATAGTGATAATAATGTTTGATAAATGTAAATTTAGATTTATTATTCGACTACTTATTGGTGCAAGCTGGTGTGCACAACTTTATTTTCATTGCAGGTATTTGTCAGTATGATATCAATCGAATTTACACAACAATTACCCCTCATTTACGCTATTCTAAAAAAATCACCTATTAAATCATTAACAGTGCATTATCCGTTCTCTTTAATGTTATTGAATCGAGCGATGACACCACCAATACCCTCATTTAACAAGGTGTTAATGTGCTATCACTAAATGCAGTACTAAACCTTAATATATTAAAGAAATTGAAGCGTCGCAATTACTTCAATTTAGCGGCCAATTGATACAATAAAATTGAACTTGGAGTCACTTTGTTTTGAATAATTTCATGCTTGAACTGACCCGCATTATGCACAAGGCGTCACTAACAGAGAGCGCAAATGAACAAATCCAACTAGTCGTTAGCGCTATTACAGAGGCTATTGATATTGACGTGTGTACTATTTATAGACGAAATGCAAACAATGATATGGTTCTCCTTGCTACCCACGGACTGGCAAATAGGCACCCGATAATTATTCCTAAAAACTTGGGCTTAGTTGGCCTAGTCGCCCAATCCAAACATACTGTAAATTTAACAGAACCTGCCGAACACGCCGATTATTATTTTATTCGCCAATCTGACGAAGAGGCATTCCACAGTTTCTGTGGCACTCCATTAGTGCATCACGGCGAAGTTATCGGGGTATTAGTGGTACAAAGCCGCAAATCTGTATTGTTAGGCCAAGAGCAAGAAGCTTTTATTTCAACCCTCTCATCACACCTTGCGTTACTTGTGTCAGCCTTGCCCCTAGACAAAGGAACAATGTCGAAATATAACTTGCGCTCGAAGGGACTCAGCGGGGCATCAGGCACTGCGATTGGAAAAATTCAACTAGTTAAATCAGAACGCCTTATGGATTTTCCAGATTCACATGCAAAAGACCCAACTCATGAACTGGCACAGTGGCAACAATTAAAAACGGCCGTTGCCGCTGAAGTTCGACGAGAACGTAACGCAGTTAAAGAGAATTTAGGTGAAAGCCTCGCTTCAATAGTAGATGTTTATCAAGTACTGCTGGCTGACCATACCTTTGGTGATAAGGTTGAGAGCTATCTAAAAACGGGTCTTGGCTTACTGACAGCTATCAAACATACAGTACGCTATTTTTCCGATCTATTTAAAAGTATGAGCGATCCTTATCTTAAAGCGCGACATGATGATATGGATTACCTAGGGGATAAACTCTACCAAGTGTGGTTAGGTAAAAGTGCTTCGCCACCTAAATTCGAAGGTAGTGCCCCGGTTGTATTGATCGGTAACCAGATAAGCGTTTCTGATATTATCAGCCTACCAGCGGAGCAACTCGTTGCTATCGTCTGCTTTTCAGGTGCTGCGTTGTCACATATAGCCGTATTTGCTAATGCGTTAGGCATTCCCGCAGTAATGGGCGTGGGTGAGCTAAAAGAGTTGAACAATGGCGAGCAGGTGATCGTTGATGGCAATATAGGGCAGATTATCCGCAACCCTTCAAAACCTATACTCAGAGAATATAGGTTGCTAGCAGAGTGCCAATTACAAATTGATCAGCAATTACAGACTTTAACCCACAAGCCGGCTATCACATCCGACGGCATTGTTATCGAATTATTTGCAAATTCAGGTCTTCAAGCAGATGTGATGCCCGGGCTTCATAATGGTGCAGATGGCATTGGCCTTTTCCGTACTGAAATACCCTTTATGGTACGCAATAGCTTACCCTCAGAAGAAGATCAAATTGAAGTCTATCAACACGTTTTTAAAGCCTATGCCGGAAAGCCAGTTTATATTCGTACATTAGATGTGGGCGGTGATAAACCACTACCTTATCTACCAATTATAGATGAAGAAAATCCAGCATTAGGTTGGCGAGGTGTTCGTTTTACACTTGATAATTTACAATTGATGATGACGCAGCTACGTGCAATTATTCGCGCTGCTAATGGACAAAAAAATATCCATATCTTATTGCCAATGCTAAGCACAACTTCAGAATTAGACAAATGTATCGAGCTAATCGATATGGCCTGCTTACAACTGACAGATGAAGGGATCACCGTCTGTCGCCCAAGAATAGGAATAATGATTGAAGTTCCGGCCGTCATCCCTCTACTGCAATTTTGGTATAAAAAATTAGATTTTATTTCTATAGGATCAAATGACTTATCTCAATATTTACTGGCCACGGATCGCAATAATCCGTTTGTTGGTAAATTATTTGACTCCCTTCATCCAGCTGTCATCCATGAATTAAAACGCATTATACAGATAGCCGATGATTACACTCTTCCGCTAAGTTTATGTGGTGAAATGGCATCAGATCCCGTTGCCATCATGCTATTAATTGGATTAGGAGTGCGTAGAGTCAGTCTAAGTTCTTCTAAATTGCCGTTGATCAAGTGGATCATCCGTTCACTTTCCATAACTGCTTCAGAAAGTTTTGCCCAGAAAGCGCTATTGCTTGATAACGCAGCTGCAATCCGCAAACTTGGTTATGCTACATTGTCAAAACTGGGTATCGATATCAACAACATACAAGCGTGATACTATTTTATACTGAAAAGCCCTGCTGATAGGGAACTATAGAACTCGCAGAGCTTGTCCGCGCGCAAACATTGCCTATCGGCAAACTCGCGCTATTATCATATGTTTTGAATGCAACTGCGTTAAGCGCTTAAACGAAAAAATCCCTGCTGACTTAGTCAACAGGGATTATTCGTTTATTAGGTGTCTAGCAATGACCTACTCTCACATGGGGAGACCCCACACTACCATCGGCGCAGCTGCGTT
>NZ_JAHNZV010000014.1 GCF_022267535.1 Psychromonas antarctica | reverse complement strand
GGAAAGTATTAATTGTCCCATTAATGGAGTGCATATCATTACAAAAATTCGCGTTTTTATAACATGAAATAGCGATTATCCAACTAATTGCAAGGGACTAGCGTCGATTCAAAGGAACTACACCCAAATAAAATGGAGCGTGAATAGTAAAGTGAATAGTAAATGATGATGTTTTATCAGCTTTTATTTTTTGGCGGACGTCCAATAGCGACTCCACTTTCTTTGATTCGCTGCATTAACTCTTTTAAAATAAACGCTATTGCTGTTGATTTTAAATATGATGCTGTTTTAAAAGCTGGCAAACCTCAACTACATTTGTAGCTGCACGGGCCAGCGAATGGCCATTATTCATGGCCATTTTCGTAAGCATGTTAAGCGCCTCTTGTTCACTTATTTTCTTTTGTTGCATGATGAATCTTTTCGCGCGCTCAAGCAGCTTACGATTTTTAAGCTGTGTCTTTGTTTGCTCAAGTTCACTCTGCGGTGAGTGCCGCTCTTTAAAATTCTCGCAAGCAGCAGTGATAATACTTTTTAGTCGGCGAGGCTTAATTTCATTCAACACATATGCACTAACGCCTGCTTTAAGGGATTCTTGAATCGAAGATGCGTTATCTTGCTCTGCAATAATAATAACGGGCAAGGGGGCTAATTGCTTGATAGTATTTAGTTGTTCTAATATTTTAGGCGTTGGAAAAGGGATTTTAATGATTAAAATATCAGCATCAATTTGCTGACGTCTTGCTGATAAATTGTCTGCCTCGTTGATCTGTTCGAGAATTTGATAATCAAGCTGTGATAGTGTTTGCTTTAAGTCGGATTGAGCGCTGATGCTATCTTCAAACAGCAATACCGGTATTTTACCTTGTGGCTCTGCTTGATTATTTTTTATTGTATTCATTGCTGTTGAGCCTCTTGAAATGCATTCCTTTATTAGTAACAATCCTTTAACATTAATTTAAGTCAGCATAATAAGTGCCAATTTATAGAACTAATTTTAAATCAATTAGATAGGTATTTTTTTGAGTTCTAATAAGCATTTCTGAAGACGTTCCTATGCACCAGAAAAGTTAAATAAAGGCTATGGATGCACTCTCAAAGTGCAATTCTTTTGATTTATTTTTTACTTGTTGTTTGCTAAAAGAAAAATAGTTTTTGCATCGTTAGTGATGAATAAAGCGCTTTTCTTTGTTTGCCATAACGGCATAACTTGTTGCTATTTATGATTCGATAGCATTGTTTTTGCGACGCTTTTACAGATGTGATCCCGGATCCATTTATGTCCGGGTTCATCGTTATTACGTTTGTGCCATAGTAGGACATAGGCAAACGCTGGAAATGCGACTGGTAAAGGTAACTGTATTAAGGGATGAAGCTTTTGTGCGTGTGTGACAAAACTAGACGGCAGAGTGACAATGAGATCGCTATGCGCACAGGCACTAACGGCACCGTAAAAGTCGGGCAGGGTTGTGCTTATTTTGCGATGTTTACCCGACTCGGCTAAGTGGTAATCTAATGCCCACCAGTCGTTACCTTCACAGCGAATTTGTACATGTGACATTTGCAGATATTTATGCAAATCCCACGGTTCGCTGTGGAGAGTTTCTAAAATGGGATGATGCTGGCGTACTAAACAGATATGCCGATCGGTCAATAGTGTGGTCTGAGTGATCCCGTCGGGAAGGTTGTTAAGCCTATAATCGGATGCTGGGTGTAGATCCCGTGCGGTAATACCCAAGTCTATTTGTCCTTGCTGCAAACCTTGCATCGATTTTTCAGTCCACCCATAAGTATCTAAAGTAATATTAGGGGCCTGACTCAGAAGAGGACCAATATAGGAAGGCAATAAAGTATCGTAGGCGCCTTCGACCATTGTAAAAGAGAAGTGGCGATGGCTGGTCGCGGGCGTAAATCCCGGAGGTAGGGTAACCTGATAGAGTCCCTGTAGCAGCACCGGTAGCTGCAATTTTAATTGTAAGGCATGAGGAGTCGGCTTTAACCCATGTGCACTGCGTAAAAACAGGGGATCATCGAGCATGTCGCGCAGTCGATTAAGGCTTTTACTTAATGCTGACTGGCTGAGGTTGAGACGATTGGCCGCTCTTGTTACGCTCTCTTCTTCAAGTAATATCTGTAAAATAACTAATAGATTAAGATCAACTCTGGCAAGTTTATCAAGATTCATAGATATTCCTTAAAGTAAATTGGCTTCGTAAATTATACCATTATGATTCATATCTTATGGCGCGTAAACTGCCGCTATTTGATAATCTAAAATTATCATTGTTTACATTGAGGAACGTAATGCGCCGAAATATATTACCTATACTGATGGCGATGGTGGTGTTAAGCCCGCTTGCAATTGATGTCTATTTACCTTCTATGCCGATGATGGCGACGGAATTTAATGTATCACCCAGTGAAATGCAGACAACGTTAGTATTGTTCTTATTTGCGATGGGGATAGGGCAGATATTAATAGGCCCACTTGCGGATCGTTTCGGCCGCCGTCCGATAGCTATTTCAGGTATTGTGTTATATACCCTGAGTAGCTTATTAGGCGCAATGGCGTTGGAATTTGAAGTATTACAAATAGCACGTGTCCTACAGGGGATTGCCGCCTGTGCAACTTCTATTGTGGTCTTTAGTGCAGTGCGTGATAGTTTCAACCGCCAGCAAAGCGCCCATTATTATAGTTATCTGAATGGTGTTATTTGTGTGATCCCAGCACTGGCTCCGACATTAGGCGGATTGCTTGCTCTGCAGTTTGGTTGGCGTAGCACGTTTGTATTTATGGCACTGTTTGCCGTGCTTGTGTTGCTGTTAGTGCTGTATCGGCTTCCTGAAACTCGTCCAGAAAATACTGATAGTAGCGGACGTTTATATCATTGGCAGCGCTTCAAGCCTGTTCTACGGGATGCGCATTTTATCTTTTATGCTTTTATCTGTATGGCTGGCATGGCCTCTATTTTAACTTATGTCTCCTACGCACCTGACTGGCTAATAAGGCATTTGGGCGTTTCTGAATTAGGTTTCAGTGCATTATTCGGTTTGAACGCAGTAGTTAATATTGCAGCTTGCTTCTGTGCACCTTTGCTGATTAAGCGTTTTGGTAATCGCCCGACGGTGATCATTGCTTTGTCCTCTCTATTAGCTTCCGCGCTGTTACAGCTCGCTGCACAGCAATGGGGAGCGAATACTGGTTTGCCTGCTGCATTTGCCTTTATGTTACCAATGATGCTGCTCTGTATTGGCTTTGCATTATTGCTCGGGCCAGCCACTAGTATGGCTTTGTCTGCCTTTGGCGAACGCGCCGGTACGGCTTCAGCAATGCTTGGCTGTATTCAGATGAGTGGCGCCGCATTGCTCGTTGCTGTTATTCAGCAGACCAATTTAAGTGCTCCTTTCGCGGTGATTGTGCTGATGGGCTGTTTAACGATTGCTTTGTTATCGATAATGCTTATGCCACGCTTTAATCACTTGCATTTAGAGCAGTTAAAGTTGTAAAAACAGTTCTTTTATAAAGCCGCGCACTATTTTCACGTTAAGTAACAAAAACGTCAGTAAAAAATAAAAATTGTAGCGCCAAATTAAATTGGCAAGTACACTGTCATCGATTATTAACTTATTGATTCGGTGTGAAGTTATGCAGTTAAAGGATGAACTATCAAAGCTTAAAGTTGAGCTGGCAGAGCTGCGATCAGTACAAGGTCAGCAGCAGCAAAGTATAGAAACGCGGCTGGATCTTTTTAGTGCTAAATTGGATCAACTCAGTCAGATAGATCGCTCTTTTTCTTCTGTTGCAGACAAGGAAATTGTTAATGCGCACCGAGCGACCAAATATGATCGCCAATATTTGCAATCTCAACAAATTGACATAAGCGAGCTTAATAGCGAACACTCAATACAACACGATTGCATAACAGTTGACCCATCGTTGCAAAGTGAACCGATCACACAGAAAACACCACTTTCAATAAAAAAATCCAGTGCTACTAGGCAACAAAAAACCGCCTTAATAGAAAAAAACGTAAAAAAACTTAGCCAACCGGTTGGACTATTAAGAGACCTTTTTGCTGAATTTTCTGACAGTATATTTGCGCCATTGGCCGGAATGAGTGCACAGATAAAGTCTTTTTATCAGCACTATCAAGCGAAAGGGCTTGGTCCTGTTTTTTTGATGACAGTGGCGGGCATCATTACCCTAACGCTGGGTTTTGGCTATTTGTTACAGTACTCTATTAATAACTGGTTTTCTGAACTTGCAAAAGCGTTATTTTCCTTTGCCTGCGCTAATGCCATTCTTATTGGCGCTATTGTTATGTATAAGAAACGCTCAGGAATGGAAGACTTTGCCTCCGGACTGCTCGGGCTGGGGATTATCCTTAACTATCTCAGTGCCTATTTTATCGGGCCTTATTTTGAGTTGCTGCCAACCGCTGTGAGTTTCAGTTTATTACTGTTGATCACGCTATTGGGGTTTGCTATTTCGTTGCAACTTGAGACCAAAGTCGTCTCTATTGTCACCTTAGTTGGCGGCTCCCTCGCCCCTCTCATGTTGCTCTCTACCAGTCAGGCCCCATTGCTTTATATTCCTTATTTGTTACTTATTGGTTGTTGTGCTTTATGGCAAAGTCGTCTGCTGAAATGGCCTGTTTTAATGGAAATAACCACTTTATTGCATATTGCTTGCATCGAATTTTTTACACTTTATTTAGGCGAGCCTTTAACGCTATCTGTGTGGCAAGAAGTGGTTGCCGTTCTCTCAGTGAATGCTATTTTTTATCTGTATGCTTTAACGGGTATCGTTTGGCTTTATCAGGAACAACGAGATTCGTTGTTCAGTCGACCGCCGAGTGATGTCAACATTAAAGCTGTTGCACTCAGCAAGCGTGTTCTTGCACTTCCTTTTGCGCTGCTGGCTTTTGTGTTGCTGGTCAGTCATCAGTTAACCGTCTTTAGCGGAGAGCTGCTGTTGGCCAACAGTTTAATTTGTGCTGTTTTATTTACTGTTTTTAAAGGCTCGAAACAGTTGCGCGCTATTAGTTTACTCTTTGCTGGCAGCTTTGCAGGTTTCGCCGCACTGCAACTTATCAGCGACGATTTTTTGGGGCTAGTATTGCTATTAGAAGGGTTGTTACTGCTTTGGTTAGGCGTAAAGGAGCACTCTCTATCGGTGCGTAGCGAAGCGTATTTTTTACTGGCAACGGGTCTTATCGTGAATGTTTGGGGTTTAATTGAGACGCTCCCATTGAGTCGTTACTCTTTGAGTGATTTTTCTCCATACCGCTTACCTTTAATCACTTTATTACTCTCTGCGGGTGCGCTTTATATCGCTTCTGCATTGATCAGTAAACTGCTTCTCGACACAAAAAATAGGCGGTTTATTGCTGCTGAATGTAAAATATTGATGGTCGTTAAGGAGTTATTAAGCGTTAGTTATGTGCTGTGTTTACTCTTTATTGGCTCTCTCGTCAGTTATGACTATTACCTTAATAGTGTTCCCTTGCTTAGTTTGTTGCTTTTGCACCTTGCGGCAAAAGATAAATTAAAGTTTACAGAGTTACTCGCGTGGTTATTAATGTTGCCACTATGCGTACTTGTCGCATTCGCTATTTCGGATGTCGGTAGTGGCAGTTTTAGCGTGCAGCCTTTATATGCTCAATTAGCACGAATCGAGTTATTTGTTAGTCTGTTAACTGCCTACTACTGGTATAAACGCACTTTTGCAGACTCAAAAATAATTAAATTAGCCTATTACTTGCAGTTGCTTTGTTTTATTGTACTGCCGCTTCTTTTCTTGCCCAAAGTATTGCTCCATTTTACTGGATATATCAGTATAGCCGTGTGGATTAGCTGTTTTATCAGTCTAGCGTTAGCGCGATTTGTTCGCCACCGGGCATTAATTGTGCAAGGGAAAATTCTTACCTTAGTGGCGATTGTTCTTACTGCCGCTACTTGCCTAGCAGAAATCTGGACTGGGCTTGTTGCACTAATGCTGGGCGCTATCTTTATGGCTATACTGGCCTATAGATATCTGCAGATGGCTATCCTATCTCGCCTTGTTCTGAGGTTGCAGTGGCAGCTGGCGCCGTTCTATTTTGCACTGCTGATTGGCGTAATGGTGCACACTGCAATGAGTTTCTGGCAAGCCAATTGGGCTGTCGTTGCCGGCGTACTTTGTAGTTATTTTGCTTTGCTTATTAGTCGTCGACCGGTGCCAAAGGTACTGCATGCTGGCTATGCAGCAGCTTACGCTCTGCTATTTGTTTGTGCGATTGCTCCTTTACTGATGCACACTCAACGGCACTTTGGGATAAATACGCAAAGTCTGCTGTATATATTATGCGAAGTGAGCACGTTGACTATTTTGGCTAAACTAATTATTCATCGCGGTGCTGCGATCCGTTTACACCGAAGAATGTTGTCGTTAACACGGCTACATTGGGGATGGCATATTTTCTTGTCGTTAAATTACCTGCTTTGGAGTTATCAGCTCACAGACCTTATTGCAGCGCCACTTAGCGCTATTTTATTGGTTACCCATGCCAGCTGGTTGATGTTTATTAGTTTAAGACCTGAATATAGGCAAAGCTTCAAGCTTGCGGCGGGGGTGTTCGCCGTTGCTTGCATTAAGGTCTTATTGATTGATATGGCAAACTTTGAAGCTGTACAAAAAGTGATCGCTTTTATAATGATTGGTTCAATATTGTTAAGTGTTTCTTACTTTTACCAAAAGGCGCGGCAGCGCTTAGCGGCGTCCAGATGAAGCATCTCGAGACATTATGGGCGTAGACTTTGCATTATTTGTGCGGCTTTTATTTCCAGTTGCAAGTATTGCTCTTCGCTTAACAGCTGCTCAGCGGCCAGCATAAACGCGCTCTGAAATTCTGCCCTGTTTTTTGCTGAGTGTTGCAGTTTATTAAGCCCTTTATTATTGGCTTTTATGTCTCCAAGCCTGACTCTTACAATTTCCCGCTCCTCAGTTAAGAAAGAGATCCTGTCTTTCATTTTTCGGATGCGTGTTTGCCGTTCTCGTCCGCGCGCCATATTCTCAGCAGGCTCACTCGAAAGTTGGCTTAATGCGGATTTAATTGCGCGTTTATCAGCATCAATTGCAGACAATAGCTGTTTTAACGCAATAGGATCATAACCTGCATCCAATAATTTTTGCGTAAATACTTGTGACATGAAATCCCTCCGTTATTTTATCTATAATTTGCAAAACGTTAAATACGATAACCTATGAGTTGTGGATACGATTTTTTGCTTAATAGCGTATTAGACGAAGAATTACGCTCATTACCTATGTTAAGTTTAGTATTATTTGTAAGAGCGGTTAAAAATAACTATCTCTGACGATAGGGGGGTAAAGAAAAGGTACTTTAAAAAAAGTGAATAGTCAGTCAATATTTGCTTACGGGCGTCAACAGCTTTAATGCCTTACAATTGATAGATCTTATCAGTACAATGACAATAAATCAATAATAGGAATCATTATCATATTGAAAGATGCTAATAGCGAAACGATCAACTGGCAGTGGCTTGTTGAGCAGGCCAAAGTGCATAAAAAACGACTGATCTGGGCGAATATTATTGCCCTTGTCGCGACTGCTATGAGTGTGCCTATTCCACTATTGATGCCGCTAATGGTGGATGAAATCCTGCTTAATAAGCCAGCGGGTGGTGTTGATTTCATTAACCATTTTTTACCACTATCAGTGCAGCAGCCGGCTAACTATATCATTGTCATTTTTCTCTGCGTGATTGTCATGCGCACCCTCAGTCAGTTGCTCAATATCCTGCAAAGTCGTCAATTTACGCTGGTTTCTAAGACTATTACCTGCACTATCCGTCAGCGCATGATCGATAAATTAGGGCGGATCAGTATTCGCGAATATGAAACCCGAGGCAGTGGTGGGATCAATTCGCATATAGTGACCGATATCGAAACCATTGATAAATTTATCGGTAGTACCTTAAGTCGCTTTATTGTGAGTTTATTAACCGTTGCCGGCACGGCGGCTATTTTATTATGGATAGATCTTTACTTAGGGCTGTTTATTGTCTTAGTTAACCCTTTTGTGATCTACTTTTCACGTAAGTTAGGCGCACGGGTAAAAACCCTAAAGACAAAAGAGAATCAAGCCTTTGAAAAGTTTCAAAACCGCTTAATTGAAATTTTAGATGGTATTTATCAGCTGCGTGCTTCTAACCGAGAAAAAGATTTTTTAAAGGCGCTTAAAACAGATGCGGATGATATTCGCAGCAGTGCAGACAAATATGCTTGGCAAAGTGAAGCCGCTAGTCGTAGCTCTTTTTTATTATTCCTGTTGGGATTTGAGCTATTTCGTGCGACGGCGATGTTAATGGTGCTATTTAGCGACTTAAGCATCGGAGAGATCTTTGCGGTTTTCGGTTATTTGTGGTTTATGTTATCGCCGGTGCAGGAATTGTTAAGTATTCAATTTTCTTGGTACAGCGCTTCGGCTGCGATGAAACGTGTTAATTCGTTGCTGCAACTCGAAGAAGAATTGCGCCTGCCAAGTAAAGTGAACCCCTTTATTAATGGCCAGCCAGCAGAGGTCATTATTCGTCATCTGAATTTTGCTTACGATAATGAAAATCGGGTATTAAACGATTTGTCTCTAACTATTCCAGCCGGTCAAAAAATTGCGTTAGTGGGTGCCAGCGGCGGTGGAAAATCGACCCTGATTCAATTGTTGATTGGGGTTTATCAGCCAAGCAACGGGGATATTTTATTTAATGGTGAAAAAAGCAGTGATATTGGTTTTGATATCATTCGTGACAATATTTCAGTGGTGTTGCAGCAACCGGTATTATTTAACGATACTTTACGTCATAACCTCTCTTTAGGTGTGGATTATACGGATGCGCAGTTATGGCAAGCACTGCAGGTTGCACAGCTTGATGATGTAATGGCGCAACTCAGTGATGGATTAGATACTCAGCTTGGCCGTCAAGGGATCCGTCTTTCTGGCGGACAGCGTCAGCGCGTTGCCATTGCGCGTATGGTATTAACTGATCCTAAATTTGTTATTTTAGATGAAGCGACTTCGGCGCTCGATACTGCCACCGAAAGTGCACTGCATAGTGCGCTTAATAGTTTTTTATCCGGGCGAACGACATTGATTGTTGCTCACCGCCTATCTGCTGTAAAACAGGCCGATATTATTTATGTACTTGAGGATGGTCAAATAAGTCAGTCCGGCAGACACAGTGAATTAGTCGAAAAGGACGGTTTATATCAGACTCTCTATGGCACAGTTCAAACCTAATGGGTGTAGTTCTTTTGAATCGACGGAATGTGTTGAATAAACGCACAGAAAAAATTGCGCAACCATGCTGGCACAGGCTTATTTTTTGGGGCGCGGACTTCAGTCCGCTTACTTTAATTCTTTATTGGGTGGACTAAAGTCCACGCCCCTTATTTTGCGTTTTGGAGCGGAAAGTATTAATTGTCCCATTAATGGAGTGCATATCATTACAAAAATTCGCGTTTTTATAACATGAAATAGCGATTATCCAACTAATTGCAAGGGACTAGCGTCGATTCAAAGGAACTACACCCAAACCTAATAACAGGTTGTTTTTGCAGGGATTTGCTAAAGCTTATCAGGTCAGCGATAAAGATTTAGTTGATTTTACAGGCATTTTACATAAAAACTGAAAAGCACGACTACTACACAATTCACTCCACCTCAAAATACCAGCTAACTTTTCAGTGAGTACTTAGTTTGAGATACTTTTGAGGGGCTTTGTAAGATCGCTCTTTTGTTGAAGTATCGGCCTAATAAGGGCGGTAATAAGGAAGCTAATAACATGCAAGCCATCAGCGAATACTGATAAACGCTAAAAGACTCATTCACTAATAATAACCCCATTATTACCCCTGCTATCGGGTTACTGATGCCCGCAAAGGTAAACTCAACGACTGTCATTCGTCCTAATAACCACACATATAAAGAATAGGCCAATGCAGTATTTAATATAATTAGCCAGATCAGGCCGAAGCCGTTTAAAAGACTCAAATTGTTCCAGACAGTTATATATTGAGCAGGGGAAACCAAAGCTTGAAATATTGACACGATGGCTAGTAAGAGACCTCCTAAAATTAGTTGCCAGCATAAAATAGTCCACCAATGAACTCTATTGGTCAATGCTTTAATAATATTGCTGCCCAGCACAATGCAGCTAATTGCTGTTAGCATCGCCAGCATACCTATTGTACTTAGTTCAAGTTGGCGAGGATCAAACAATAACCCAGCACAAAATATCAATAATGCCCCAGAAAAAACTTGTATGCGTGAGGGCGATTTTTTGTTAAATATCCAGTGAAATAACATTGCAAAGACAGGTACTGAAATCATCCCCACACCCGATATGGCAGAAGGTAATGTTTGTGCCATGACAAAGAGCAAACTAAAAAATAACGCAATATTAATGCCGCCTAAACGCAATAACATCGCCCAGTCACGACGTTTAGGCTTATTAGGCTTTATCGCGAATAATAATAAACCTGCAGGCAACGCGCGTAGTGCGCCGAGTAATAAAGGTGGCCAGCCGGCGAGGCTATACTGAGTGACCGCGTAAGTGGTTCCCCATAAAAATGCTGCTAACATGGCTAATACTATATTCATTTCATTCGCTATATATCTTTACGTAAAGACAAATATTCTGCGCGCATTCTCGCTTTTTGTAAAGTATCTTTATGTTAAGATAATTTAAAAGAGAGATTAAAATAAGGAAGTAACCGTTTTGGATAAATTAGATCGGGTAGTTGAGCAATGGCAGATTGAAAAACCGCATCTGGATACCCAGCCCATGGCATTAATAGGGCGTTTATTACGCTTAAGTAAATATTTGCAAATAAAAATAGCACAATGCCATAAAAGCTTTGGATTAACATTAGGTGAGTTTGATGTCTTGGCCACACTGAGACGAGCGACTCCCGATGCGGGCTTAACGCCCTCTGAATTGATTAATGCCATGATGTTAACCTCTGGCGCCATGACTAACCGACTTGATAAACTTGAATGTAAAGCATTAATTAGTCGAAAACTGAGTCAACTGGATAAGCGTAGTGTCACGGTTTCATTAACTGGTTCAGGAAGGGAATTGATTGACAGTGCGATCGAAGCGCATGTGGCTATGCAGCATGAACTGCTGTGTTCATTTAATACGCAACAAAAGGCGCTGCTAAATGAGATCCTAAAAACTTGGTTGATACCATTTGAATCGAATGATTTATAGCCGCGGCATTAAATATGTTATGACGGCAGTAACTCATTCTGTCTCACTTTGTTGATGACTACCGGTTTCCGTTGCCGGTAGTCAAGAGCGTTTATTTTTAGTTGTGCTCTAAATACTGCTGGGTAAGGCGATTAAGACGCATTTTTTCGTCGTCAGCAATAAAACTGGCTTCGATGGCGTTAAAGGTAAATTGTGTAAGTTCAGCTTTACTCATTGGGTGTGCTTCACTGACGGCTAAAAAATTATCGCTCATATAACCGCCAAAATAGGCGGGATCGTCAGAGTTTATGGTGACACAAAGTCCTTTGCGCAGGAGTACCACTATATTGTGGTCTGCCATCTGCGCAAATACTTTGAGTTTAATATTAGAAAGTGGACAGACGGTTAGCGGAATGCGTTGTGTGACCAGTTTTGCTAGCAGAGCGGGATCGTCTGTGCAACGTACGCCGTGATCAATGCGGCTTATCTGCAATAGGTCTAAGGCATCGCTTATATTGCTTGCAGGTCCTTCTTCTCCTGCGTGCGCCACGGTTAAAAATCCTTGCTTAATCGCTTCTGTAAAAACACCTGTAAATTTTTCTGGTGGGTGGCCCAATTCGCTGGAATCCAGGCCGATAGCGAAGATCTTGTCTTTCTCAGTTTGTGCTTGTGCCAGAGTGGCAAATGCAGCGGTTTCATCTAAATGGCGTAAAAAGCACAGGATCAGCTTGCTGCTGATGCCGAGCTCAGTCACGCCTTTTTTCAGTGCTCGATCAATTCCATTAACCACCGTCGCAAATGCAATGCCGCGCTGTGTGTGAGTTTGCGGATCAAAAAATAGTTCCGTATGCAGGACATTATCTGCTTGGCAGCGCTGTAAATAGGCCCATGTGAGATCAAAAAAATCCTGCTCATGGATAAGTACATTGGCGCCTTGGTAATAGATATCTAGAAAAGATTGCAGATTATTAAAATTATAAGCTTCTCGGACCTCTGCAAAAGAGTTAAAAGGGAGTGTGATATGGTTACGTTTGGCCAGTTTAAACATAAGTTCAGGTTCAAGGGTGCCTTCGATATGGACATGTAGTTCGACTTTGGGCAGACAACGAATAAATTTTTTCATGATTCAGCTCTTAATAAATAAAAATTTTACTAAGTACTTTTCTTGTGGATAAAGAATAATAGCGACAAAGAGAAAAGCACTAACGTACTAAACTCTTCGTAATCAGGAATTAATGGCTCCTGGTAGAGACCCCCAATCCATATTATTGGGGTTATACGAAGGCAAGCTTATTAATACTCAATCTAATTGGTATAACAGGTATTACCCTTAATAAACTTAAGTTTGATATTAACGCAGTGCGTTTTACAAGTCCATCCTTGAAAGATTAGCTTACAGATGATTTTAACTGCGCTTGATATTGCTCTTTAAATTTAATCATTTTGGGGGTTATCACCATGGCGCAGTAGCCTTGTGCTGGATTTTTAACATAATAGCCTTGATGATAATCCTCCGCAGGATAAAAAACCGTTAAATTATCTAGGGTCGTCTTAATGGTATCGCTATAAACCTTTGCATCTGTAAGCTGCTCAATAAAATCTTCGGCTTGTTTTTTTTGTTGTTGATTGTGATAAAAAATAGCAGAGCGGTATTGGCTACCAATATCATGACCTTGGCGGTTAAGTTGGGTCGGATTATGGAGGCTAAAAAACAGATTCAGTAGTGCTTGATAACTTATCTGTTGATCGTCAAATTCGATTTGCACTGCTTCTGCATGGCCGCTCGTCCCAGTGCATATATCCTCATAAGAGGGCGCGTCAGTGAACCCGCCTGTATAACCGGAAAGAGCATTTTTTACGCCGTTTAAAGAGTTAAATGCTGCTTCTAGGCACCAAAAACATCCGCCTGCAAAGGTCGCTGTGGAAATTGTCATTTTATACCTCATTAAAAATTTAAATTTATTGCATTCAATAGTTCCAACAGGCTGTTTTTTAGTATTTTTATTTACTACGCCTTATCAGTTCTCCATTATTCGTACACAATTAAGGTTCATAATACTTACACTAAAAGTGATTTAACTGTTTAAGATATTCTACCGCCCATGAAAGTGACGGGTTGCTGCTGTTTTTTTACTGGTCAGAAATTGAACATCTAAATTTAGTATAACATTGGGAATAAAATAATGAGTAAGCAAATTTTTCTGCTGGTATTTTTTACGCTGACATCCTCGCTACTGCCTTCTATTAGCGTTGCCAAGGATCGCATTGTGGCCGTTTACACGGATACCGTACAGTATCACCAGCTCTCGCAAACCTTGTCACTGATCGGTAAGTTAGAGTCACATCAGTTTGTCAGTATTGCCTCGCAGGTGACGGGGAAGGTGAATAATATCAATGTGATTGCCAATCAGAAGGTAAAAAGCGGTGAGCTGCTTGTCTCTCTCGATGATGCTAAAGCGCAAGCCGCATTATTGGAGGCCACGGCTTATCTCTCCGATGAGCAGCGTAAATTAAAAGAGTATGTTACGTTAGTTAAAAAGAATGCGATCACTAAAACGCAGCTCGATGCACAGTCTGCATCGGTCAATATTGCACTGGCTAGATTAATGGCTGCGACCGCGGTTGTGGAAGACCATCATTTACGTGCGCCGTTTTCAGGCTATGTCGGTTTGATCGACTTCAGCCTAGGTAAAATGGTCAGCAGTGGTACTGAGCTGTTAACCTTAGATGACCTCTCTACTATGCAGTTGGATCTGCAGGTGCCTGAGCGTTATCTCTCACAGTTATTAATCGGTATGCCCGTTACAGCTAAAAGTAATGCTTGGCCCGAGGTTGTTTTTACTGGGCAAGCGGTGGCAATCGATTCTAGAATTAACCCAGAAACCTTAAATCTACGCGTCCGTATTAAATTTGATAATCCGCAAAATAGACTAAAGCCGGGAATGATGATGGCCGCAGTTATTGCTTTTCCTGCACTTAATGAGCCCATTATACCAGTACAAGCGTTAGAGTATTCCGGCAGTAAACGTTTTGTTTATCTTGTTAACGAGGCGGGAATAACCGCACGGCGTGAAGTGATTTTAGGCGCACGTATTGAGGATCAAGTGGTGATTGAAAAGGGGGTAAATGTCGGCGATAAAGTAGTAGTGCAAGGGTTGATCAATATGAAGGATGGCTTAAAAGTTAAAGATCTTGCTACTCAGGGCGATGCGGCAAAGGAGCACAACTAAATGTGGCTTTCGGATACTGCGGTTAAACGGCCGGTTGTGGCTATCGTTCTAAGCTTACTGCTTTGTGTTTTTGGTGGGGTTGCTTTTAATAAGCTGGCAGTCAGGGAGATGCCCGACGTTGAAAGTCCAGTTGTCACGGTGATGACCCGTTATGAAGGAGCCGCTGCCGTCATCATGGAAAGTCAGGTTACCTCGGTATTAGAAGATCAGATCACAGGTATTAGCGGCATTGATGAGATAACCTCCGTTACACGCAATGGTATGTCGCGTATCACGGTGACCTTTAATTTAGGTTGGAATCTCACCGCAGGGGTGAGCGATGTGCGTGATGCAGTGGCTAAAGCGCAGACCTCATTACCGGATCAGGCTGACGATCCTATCGTGGCTAAAAATAATGGTTCAGGTGAAGCGTCACTGTATATCAATTTAAATTCATCAAAGATGGATCGTACGCAGCTAACCGATTACGCGCAGCGCGTTTTACTGGACCGGTTTAGTTTAGTTTCGGGGGTGAGTTCAGTGGATATATCCGGTGGATTATACAAAGTGATGTATGTAAAACTTTTCCCCGATCAGATGGCGGGCAGGGGCGTGACCAGTAGCGACATTGTTACGGCGTTAAAAGCAGAAAATGTTGAAAATCCCGCTGGTGAAGTACGCAACGATACGACTGTGATGTCGGTGCGCACTGCGCGTCTCTATTCCCAGCCGCAAGATTTTGACTACTTAGTGGTGCGCACGGCGAGTGATGGCTCCCTTATCTATTTAAAAGATGTTGCTCAGGTTTATGTGGGGGCTGAAAATGAAAGTTCCTCCTTTAAAAGTGATGGTGTGGTGAATATCAGTTTAGGGATTATTCCCCAATCCGATGCCAATCCTCTTGAAGTGGCCGATGCGATGCGTAAAGAGGTTGATAACATGCAGAAGTTTCTGCCTGATGGTGCACACTTAACCGTGGACTATGACTCGACGGTCTTTATCGAACAATCGATTAAAGAAGTTTACAATACCCTGTTTATTACTGCCGGGTTGGTTATTCTGGTGCTCTATTTCTTTATCGGTCAGGCTCGCGCGACCTTAATTCCGGCCATCACGGTTCCCGTTTCATTGATCTCATCTTTTATCGCCGCTTACTATTTCGGCTTTTCAATTAATTTAATCACCCTGATGGCACTGATTTTATCGATCGGCTTAGTGGTCGATGATGCGATTGTTGTGGTGGAAAATATATTTCACCATATTGAACGCGGCGAAACGCCGCTGGTAGCTGCTTATAAAGGGGCTCGCGAAGTCGGCTTTGCGGTGGTTGCGACGACACTGGTGTTAGTCATGGTCTTTTTACCTATCTCATTTATGGATGGCATGGTGGGGTTGTTATTCACGGAGTTTTCAGTGCTGTTGGCGATGTCTGTTATTTTCTCTTCGCTAATAGCCTTAACGCTTACGCCAGTGCTGGCCAGTAAAATATTAACAAATAATGCAAAAAAAACGCGCTTTAATCAGCTAACAGATTCTTTATTTGTTCGCTTAGAGTGTTTTTATCGCTGTTTGCTGATGCGATCAATGAAATTTCGCCTACTTGCCCCCTTAATTATTTTAGCTTGTATCGGTTTGAGCTTTCTACTGATGCAGCAGGTGCCTTCACAATTTGCACCACAGGAAGATCGTGGCGTGCTGTTTGCCTTTATTAAAGGCGCTGAAGGCACTAGTTATAATCGTATGAGTGCCAATATGGATATCGTTGAAGAGCGTATTTTGCCTCTGCTTGGACAGGGAGTCATTAAATCTTTTAGTACCCAAGCACCTGCTTTTGGCGGTAATGCAGGCGATCAAACTGGTTTTGTGATTATGGTGCTAGAAGATTGGAATAAGCGCTCGGTGAACGCGCAGCAAGCCTTAAAGATTATTTCTACCGCGTTAAAAGATATTCCTGATGTGATGGTACGACCAATGATGCCCGGTTTTAGGGGGGGATCCAGCGATCCGGTGCAGTTTGTACTGGGGGGATCTGATTATAGTGAACTGCAAAAATGGGCGCAGTTATTACAGCAGAAAGCCGAAGCTGGTGGTTTCTTGCTGAGCGGTGATCTCGATTACTCTGAAAAAACACCAGAGTTGCTGGTCAGCATCGATAAAGCGCGCGCAGCGGAACTCGGGATTAGCGTAACAGAGGTCTCTACGACATTAGAGATAATGCTCGGTGGTCGCCGTGCCACAACGTATATTGACAGGGGGGAGGAGTATGATGTTTACCTGCGCGGTGATGAGCGAAATTTTAATAATGTCTCTGATCTCAGTCAGATTTATATGCGCTCGCAAACCGGTCAGCTGATAACACTGGATACGATCACCCATATCGAAGAAGTCGCCTCGGCGAACCGACTTTCACATAATAATAAACAGAAATCGATCACCTTAAGTGGCAGTATTGCCGCCGGGTATACATTAGGTGAGGTGCTTGATTTCTTAGATAATCAAGCGATTACATTACTGCCGGGAGATATTTCTGTAAGTTATGGAGGGGAGTCGAAAGATTATAAAGAGAATCAAAGCAGTGTCTTGATTGTGTTTGCCTTGGCATTGTTAGTGGCTTATTTGGTACTGGCTGCACAGTTTGAAAGCTTTATTAACCCACTGGTGGTTATGTTTACTGTGCCGATGGGGGTCCTAGGTGGATTTTTAGGGCTTTATCTTATGCAGCAGGGACTCAATATTTACAGCCAGATAGGAATGATCATGCTAATCGGCATGGTGACAAAAAATGGTATCTTAATCGTGGAGTTTGCCAATCAGCTACGCGATCGCGGTATTGTCTTGGAACAGGCGATTGTAGACGCTTCTATCAGAAGGCTGCGGCCTATTTTAATGACTGCATTGACTACCTTAGCAGGTGCTGTTCCGCTAATTCTATCCAGCGGCGCGGGATCTGAAAGCCGTATCGCGGTGGGGACGGTGGTCTTCTTTGGAATGGGGTTTGCGACATTAGTAACGCTGTTAGTGATTCCTGCTATGTACCGGTTGCTTTCGGGGAAAACGCATTCTCCCGGTTTTGTTGAGGCACAATTGCTGCAGGAACTCGATAAGCACAGTTAATCACCGCAAAATAATGGCACTTATATTGTTTTTAATAAAATAAGTGCCAAGCGTAATAAATATCGGTTAACTTGGATACAATCATTTTCTGCTGAGGACAGACAGTGTGGAAAATGGTTACTTGAAAAATCCACCTATTGAGGAGATTGGCCAAGGTGAGTGGCTTTATTTAGTTTGATGTTGTTCTACTCGGTTCCGCCCATTATGTTTGGCCAAGTAAAGAGCGGCATCAGCTTCTGCAATCATCTCTTCTAATGATTTGTTTTTTTCGAAGCGAGCAGTGCCAATGCTAACCGTTACTTGAATCTTTTGTTGTCCACAAATAATCGGAGATTGGTTCACGCACTCACGAAGACGTTCACAAATCATCAGAGTTTGCTGTTTATCCACATTCGGAAGTATCAAGGCGAACTCTTCGCCGCCATAACGGCATAAACTGTCAAATGTGCGCAGTGTTCTTTGTAAACGCTGTGCCAGCTCCTTCAGTACTTCATCGCCAATTTGGTGTCCATAAGTATCGTTAATCTGTTTAAAGTAATCGGCATCAATCATTGCCAACCCCAACCCCCAGTCTAAACGGCGACAGCGTGAGACATCCTGAACTAACTGATCGGAAAAAAACTTACGATTAAATAGGCCAGTTAAATGATCATGAGTGCTAATTTCCTGTAAATCCAGTGCCTGCTCGGTGACATTTTCGAGTAGGCGTTGAGAGATCGCGATTTCAGTCACATCATAGATAGCAATACCGACCGCGATGGTGGTGTTATCACTATTTTTAACGGGGAAGTAGGTACAGTTTTGATACATAAAATCGACATCATCGATAGAATACTGAGTACTCGGCAACTTAAGGAGATAAGCTCTTTGCTCCCAGGAAGTCACTGCTTGATTATTAAGTACCAATGTTGAACGGATCTTTTTACTTAACCACGCTTCATTGACATCAGGAAAAAAGCTGGTAAGTTTGCGATTGATGATTTCATTGGATTTTATATGGCTGTGCAGTTCCATAAAGCGATTCCAGAAGATCACATTCATACGTCTATCTAGAATAATAAAACCGATGCTCGACAGTTCCTGCAGCAGCTTGGAAAACTCAGTAAACTGACCGCTACCTTCCATTAAAGCAACCTTTCAAGAGCAACACGCAGATTTTTTAAGCTGCTTATTTTTAGTGAGATAATATTGTCGCAGTACAAATCAATATCTTTAATAAAAAACTTAATTTCAAATAATAAAGTCTGGTGTGTCTGTTGATCTTTTTGTTTAAAGAAAAAATCTTTTAATTCTATATTTTCCTTATTAAAGGCAATGATAGAGGGGTTGGTCAGTTCAATATCAAGTGTAAGTTGCTCCGCTAACCCCGATAGGCACGCACTATTTACCGCATTTGATATATCAAGTAACATCTCTTTCTGGCGCCTTTCATCAACAGCATCACTTTCTTCATAGCCAAGGATTTCTACCAAATCGGTAAAGTTATGACCACCAATTATAAACGTTGACCGGCCTTCAATATCACCGATAAAAGCTTGCTGGATAATGTTGATAATGGGACTATTCGATTCAGCTTTGCGCGCTAATGAATCGAGCTTATCCGCATCGACCATTGCCACATTAGGAACATTCAGTGTTACCCTATGCTCAAATACCTCAGACAATTTTGCGCCAGCTCGGCCCATCCCTATATTCGCCAACTCTTTTAGCGCATCAATTTGATAATCTGTAAATGTCTCTATAATCACCATTAAATCACCTCATGATATTTCAGCATGGAAAGTAAAGTCTCTGTTGTAATAGGTTTAGGAAAAAAATCAACTGCGCCTCGTTCTTTGGCTATTTGTTTAGAGCTTTCTTGAATATCGGCTGAAATAATAAATATACGGCTCTGGTAGCCGCGTTCATTAAGTGTCTGTAATACATCTAGACCATCTATATCTGGCATGGTCAGATCTAGAAAAATAATATCAAATTGTTGCAGCTGACAGACTTCTAGCGCTTCTTCGCCGCAGATCACTTCTGTCACCTCAACATCCCATTCAGAGGGGAGTGCTCGTTTAATCATATTTCGGGAAAAAGTTGAATCATCAACAATTAATAAGGATGTGGGCATCACTTGTCTCTCTCTGGTCGCTATATTACATATTATTGTTGGCTAGCTTATTTAAGCTGTCGGTTTCACCGCAGCTTACCTATTACATGACGGCTGCTATCAATTTTTGGCAAGAATGTGGAAATATATAGGCAATAGAGCGGGTGGTCAAGAATTGCCCTTAGCCAGTATGATCTGGAACAAGATAACTCGGCAATAAATAAAATGAGGCATTTACAGCGATCTGGCTACCCTGTTGTATGTTCCTTTTGTGGTGATTCTACAAAGGTGAAATATAGGATAATGCGTTGTTTTGTTAAGACAAGTTTTAGTGAATTGGTTATGATAATGTTTTAACCATCACAAGAGGTCGACAAGATGGTCAGTAATAGTCATTTTTCACAAGCCGCTACAGAATTGTTAAATCGCCGAGTGGCTAATACCAAATTGCCAAGTTTAGAAGAAAATATTCGCCCTCAATCTATTGAAGATGCATTAGCGATACAGACAGAAATGATGATGCAACGCACTGATTCTATTGGTGGTTGGAAATGTCTTTTGCCGCCAGCAGAAACTCAGTTAGTCGTTGCCCCTATTTTTGCCAATACCATTAATCAAGGGGCAACGTGTCGTTTGTTTGCTGATAATGGAGTGGCACGAATAGAGCCGGAAATCGCTTTTGTTTTAGGTCAAGATCTGCCCGCAAGAGAGCAAGATTACACGCCAGCCGATATTGATAATGCGCTATCAAGTTGTTATATGGCGCTGGAGTTGATGCAGGATCGTTTTCAAATAAACAGTGGTGTTGAGTTTCCTGAAAAGCTAGCTGATTGTTTAGTTAATCAAGGATTATATATCGGCCCGCAGATAGATAAATCGCTTGCTTACAAAGCCAGTGAAATCACGATTAATGTCTCGCAAGCAGCTAAAGCGCAGTGCTTTTCGGGTAAGCATCCCAATCAGTTACCACAACTACCACTTTACTGGTTGATCAATTTCATGAGCAAACGAGGCATTGACTTTACAGCAGGACAAGCGATTATTACTGGATCTTATGCGGGTATCGTTGAGGTGCTTTTTGATTGTCAGACGGAAATAGAATATGTCGGTTTAGGTAAATACTCCGTGGAATTTAAAACATTAGTTTAAAAATAAAAAGTAACCGCTTGTTATCGCATCAGAACTGTAAAGTACGCCGTTTTTTATTGCGTAATAATATTTTTTGTTAAAAATAAGGAGTTTACATTATGTCTGCTTCAGCCGTTGTCTGCCAACAGACAGCCAGTAAAGAACAATACCAACCGCAGCCATTTGTCGAGCTTAGCCATCCGCATTGGATTAAAAATGCGACTATTTATGAGGTAAATATTCGCCAGTACACGCCGCAAGGTACATTCAATGCTTTTATTGAACATCTACCGCGTTTACAAAAGTTAGGTGTGGATATTCTATGGCTAATGCCGATTCATCCCATTGGCGAAAAGAACCGCAAAGGGACGATGGGCAGTGCTTATTCAGTAAAAGACTATAAAGCGGTGAATCTCGATTACGGTACGTTAGCTGATTTAAAATACTTAGTAGCGCAGGCACACAGCCTAGGGATGTATGTTATTTTAGATTGGGTCGCCAATCACAGTGCATGGGATAATGTACTCACTAAAACACATCCAGAATGGTACAGCAAAGATCATAAAGGTAATTTCCAGCCAACTCCTTGGTGGGATTGGTCAGATATTATCGACTTTGATTATTCCAACGCACAGATGCGTGAATATATGACCGATGCAATGAAATATTGGCTGGAAGAGGTTGATATTGATGGTTACCGTGCAGATGTAGCGGGCGGGGTACCGACTGATTTTTGGGATAATGTGCGCCGCGAGTTAGATGCAATTAAGCCCGTTTTTATGCTAGCGGAATGGGATCAGCGTGATCTACATCGGAAGGCCTTTGATATGACCTACGCATGGTCATTACATAATGTGATGGAAGAAGTCGCTACGGGCAATAAAAATGTCTCAACTCTCTTTGTCTATTTTGCGAATCTTCTAAATTCATGGCCTGAAAATGCAATTTTAATGAATTTTGTTGATAACCACGATAAAAACGCTTGGGATAACACCATGTTTGCACGCTTTGGTGATTATCTGCATGTCTGTATTGTTTTAACGGCAACAATTGAGGGAATGCCGCTTATTTATGGTAGCCAAGAAGCTGGTTTAGATAAATCGTTAGCATTTTTCGATAAAGATCAGATCATTTGGCAGGAGCATCAAATAGGAACCATATATCAACAACTTTTCGCTTTAAAACACAATAACCAAGCTCTATGGAATGGTGACTGGGGCGGTAAAATGATCCCCGTCATTCATGATCAGCCTGATGCTGTTTTCTCCTTTGTGCGTGAAAAAGAGCAGGACAAGGTGTTTGTGCTGTTAAATTTCACTGACAAAGTGCAAAAAGTTAACTTTGTCAGTGATATTCAATATGGTTGTTATCAGGAGTTATTTAGCCAAGCTGAGGTGACTTTCGATCTGGGATCCGTTGACACTATAGAAGCGTTTGGCTATCGGGTTTATGTTAAAAAAAGCTAGCCGTTATTGGGTTGATTTAGGGCTTCCATATCAGCCCCGCTTTTTCTTATTACACGGTCGACATCTCGTTGATTAAGGATTTTAAATGCAAAACAGGATATTGCCTTTTATATTAATTTCTACCTTATTTGCTTGTCAATTTGTGCAGGCAGAAACTATTTCCCGATTACAAGCAGAGACGTTAATGGCTCAGTGTCATGTGTTTCGTAAACAACAAATACAGCCGTATAAAGAGCTTGAAATTGATAAGTGTATTAACAAACAGGGTAAAGAAGCTGATTACTGTGCCCGATTTTATAGTGGATACGGTGAAACTCAAAGCGATTCAAACGGGCAGTTACAAATAGGCCTTTTCTGGGGTTCTCCGATATGCGATAAAGCACTTATTGTTGAAAAATATTTTCAAATGTACCCGGGAAAAGACAAATATGAATATGAAAAATAGAGTGAACAGAGGGTCGAAAGGCTTTTAGTAGAAGAGTGCATTGGTATTAAATAGCTGATCATCGCATAGTAAGAACCTAAGCATTGTGATCACTTATGTAAACCTTGGCAATACACCATCTATCAGAAAATAGCCTATATTAAACGAAATCGGTGTGTTTTCATGGGCATTAAAACTGATTCTTTCCGTGGTCGTGTGGCAAATCCAGTTAACATTATTGACAGGTTTTTCTGAAACAATCACTTCCGGTTTGCTAATTGCAATGTTAATGCCTTTATTTGTCTTTGCTCTGGCAGAATAAAATCTTAACGCTGTAGCGCCAACTTCCTGTGTTAAATATTTGCCTAACTGTTGTGTAAACAGGTAGTTTACGGGTGAAGTAAGTAGCTTGAGAATATCCTTTGATTTGACTTTTGTTAAATCGGCAGTTGCCAAAGCATCGATCTTTACACTAAATGACATATGCTCTGATTTAATTGCTTTGTTATAGGGTACAGACATATCATCAAGAAAAACAAAGCGATAAAACGCGCATTCAGATAACGCAGTGTCGACATCATCACTGGCGTAAAAATAACTCGGCATGGTTACATCGCCAAACCGAGAGCCATATTTCAGTGGTGGGTATCTAAAGGGGGTAGATAGTAGATAATGCAGAGACTTTGTTCCTTCCCTGTAATTGGGTTTAACGTCATCGAGTAGATCTTCGAGCAACGATTGTTCGTCTAAATCATCAACTAGACTGGTTGTTGCCGCGTATTCTTGAGTCTCAACGATGCGAGTTACATCCGTCTTGAAGCGCTGTAACTTACCAATTTCTATTAGTGCACGCTTTATCATCGTTAAACTTTACCCCGCATCGCATCTAAATATTGATTGGTTCTAAATAGCCCATCTATTTTTAAACAAATGGATGCAGGAACGCCATTTAAAGCCCTGTTGTTGGTATTAAACCAATGATACATAAACTCTGAATTTCCACCGGAAATTGCATATAATGAACGATAAAGCCGAATAAAATGAAGCTGAAGTTCCCATGTTTTTGATTTCGGAGAAAACCCACAGTGAACATTACGATTTAAAGTGACTCTGTTTACACCGAGTAACTGAGATCTTTCTTTAACACCTAATTTTAAAGCATCGCAAGCATTGTTAAAGGCTTTCATTAACACTTCTGATTGGTTAATTTTAGGCAATGCGTTCATAAAAAATATCTCCCCCTTGTCAATATAATTTAAGTGTAGCAACGCGTGATGCAAATGCAACCAGTTGCCATAAAAAAGAACATATGCGCTGTAATTTGCTGTTTTGCTAATATTTCCGTTTATTTAGGCTAAATTTGTGGGAAATGAAGCTAAATTATATTTAAGATCATAAAGTTAAAACTCACATCATTTAATAAGTAAAATTGCTACAGCTTGAGTTTTTATGCGCATAGAGCTGCGCTTAATCAAGATTGGCTTTTCCCACATCCTCATTAGCCCTGTCATTGGATTAGGGGTATTATTGTGTCGATATATTTTACATTTAATGCCTATTATATAACCAACCTTGGTTTAACTAATTGATATTTATGCCCTTTGTTTTTTGGCATTAAATTTGCTTAGTTTAGGAAGCTAACTTGCTTATATTCATCAAGCAAAAAACAATAAAAACTTTGAAAGGGATGTTATATATGAATAACTTTAAAAAAAGCGCTCTAACAGCTGTTCTTGTTATGGCAACTGGATTTGCAAGTAATACTTACGCTGGGTTAATGATGGATATTGAAGACAATGGATTAGGCTTCGCTGAATTTAATCTATCTGGAACGGATCAAATTACTAGCGGAGGTTACAGCACAAATGGTGTTTGGTTGTTTGATCAAAATGTATTTGGAACATTCCTAAATAACACTGTTGTAGGCGGCTCTCACGGTTTGACTTCTGGCTCCGCGACAACTTTCACTACATTATCAGGTACACATAGCGTTGATGATATATACATACAAACTGGTTTGTCTTGCTGTAACTTCGGTATTCGTAGTGGCGGTGGCACTTTAAGTGCTGGTGACACTGTTTCTTGGTCTGGAACATTTACCACCGCATTGACTATGTCTATGTTTAATGACGGTGTATATGACTTTGATCACCTTGCTGCACACAGTAATGATTCTACATATTTAGCTGATGGATTGGTAATTTCTGTTAACGCACAAAGCGTTCCTGAGCCGGCAAGCATTGCGTTACTCGGACTTGCTTTAGCTGGTATTGGCTGGTCAAGAAAAAATAAAAATAGTTAATATATAGTAAATATATATTGCAACAAAGCCTCAGGTTATTCTGGGGTTTTTTTTTGATCTCGCATAAATTAAAGCTGAATTCATAACTTCCCAAATTCTTACATCAATAAATACAACAAAAGCCGCCGCTGCCATTGCTGATATAGCAGCCAAAGAAAAAAGGTTGGCTTTCCGATGCGGTTAAATTATCGCTTTAAAATCAGTTCTACCTACAATTGCAGATAGGTGCTGCTGCTATGCAGAGCGAAAGAGCGAATGATTGAGAAATGAAACGCGCTGCTTTGACTGTTTTGTAAGGTAATTTAAATTAGTAATAACAAAGGCTTATAACCGGCTGGTGTAATTTTTGTTTTTTTGTTATGTTACAGGTAACGTACTAAGAGTGATGATACTTTATGATCAATAAGAAAAAAAGACCGACACTGCAAGATGTTGCCGATATTGTCGGGGTAACAAAAATGACCGTAAGCCGTTATCTTAGAGACCCTTCACAAGTTTCTGCTGATATGCAGAAGAGTATTGCCGTCGCGCTGGAAGAATTGGGTTATATTCCAAATCGAGCACCGGATCTGCTTTCTCATGCCAAGAGTCACGCGATAGGTATACTGGTTCCGTCATTAACCAATCAGGTATTTTCCGAGGTAATACGTGGTATTGAGAGTATTACCGAAGCCGCTGGATATCAGACCATGCTGGCGCATTATGGTTATAGTCTTGAGGTAGAAGAACAGCGCATTAGTCATTTACTCTCTTACCATGTTGACGGCTTAATTCTTTCCGAAAGCCATCATAGTGTCCGTACGTTAAAAATGATTGAAACCGCAGGTATTCCGGTTATTGAGATGATGGATGTCACCTCGGCCGCAATTCAACAAGCTGTTGGTTTTGATAATATAGCGGCTAGTTATTGTATGGTATCGCAAATGATCCAACGCGGTTACCAGCATATTGTGTATCTGGGCGCGCGGATGGATGTGCGTACCCAATTAAAACAGCAAGGTTATGAAAAAGCAATGCGCGAGCACCATCTAACGCCTATTAGCGTGATGACTGAAGAACCTTCCTCATTTACACTCGGTGCTGAATTATTGCAGCAAACATTAGCACAGCACCAGCAGACAGACGGTATCTTCTGTACTAATGATGATTTAGCTATCGGTGCGGTTTTTGAGTGCCAGCGTCAGGGCATTGCTATCCCAGATAAAATGGCGATTGCTGGTTTTCATGGCCATGATGTTGGACAATCCATGGTACCTAAGTTAGCCAGTGTGATAACACCTCGTGAAGAGATTGGGCGCGTTTCTGCGCAGCAATTAATTGGGCGTTTAAAGGGGCAACCTATTGATAATAAGATCATCGATCTTGGATTTAAGATCCAGTTGGGTGAGAGTATTTAAAGGTTATCTTGTTTCTAAGTGTCGTTAAAGAAGCGCAGCAAAATAAATGCTGCGCTTTTTGCTTTTCGGGCTTTTAAGCTTGCGTTAACGCAACGGCCGCTTTAGATAGGGCTGTTATTGTATCCCAATCGCCGCTTGCAATGGCGTCATTTGGAATCATCCATGAACCGCCTACGGTTGCCACGCAGGATAATGCTGTATAGCTAGCTGCATTTTTCGGATTTATCCCCCCGGTTGGACAAAAACGTACTTGTGGCAGAGGTCCTGCAATTGCTTTTAGTGCAGCTGCTCCGCCATTTGCTTCGGCCGGAAAGAATTTAAGATGATCATATCCCAATTCCAATGCGGTTATGATTTCAGAGGGGGTTGATACGCCAGGAATCAAAGGCGCGCTACCTTTAGCTGCATGCTCTAGTAGCGTTCGGCTGTATCCAGGAGAAATAACAAATTTTGCGCCAGCTGCAACCGCGGCGTCATATTGCTGAGGATTAATAATAGTTCCCGCACCGATCATTGCCTGTGGCATCGCCTCAGCGATTGCGCGGATAGCATCAAGAGCGGCATCCGTGCGTAAGGTTACTTCAAATACATTGATCCCGCCGGCGGCTAATGCTTTTGCCATGGGCACGGCATCGGCGATATTGTTGATTACCATAACGGGTACGACAGGTGATACTGCAAAAACTTGTGCAGGTGAAATAGTCCAGTTCATGTTAAGTCCTTATATTATTGATTAAAAATAGTTGCGCCGTCTTCTGCACTGGATACGGCATGACGAAATAGCGTAAATAATTCCCGGCCTGCACCGCTATGCTCTGCGCTTAGATCCGGATGAAGCGGTGTACGTATACTGAGATCCGCTTTGATGTTGAGCGAACCGTTATTAACATCAAGACAGATAATATCACCGTCCTGAATCATGCTTAGCGGGCCATTGTGTTGTGCTTCAGGTGTCATATGAATCGCCGCGGGTACTTTTCCCGATGCGCCAGATAAACGTCCATCAGTGATAAGTGACACTTTAAAACCCGCTTTCATTATATTGCCTAAAATAGGCATCAATTTATGCAGCTCTGGCATACCGTTAGCGGCCGGTCCGTTATGGCGAACCACAACACTGACATCACGATTTAAATGCCCCGCTTGATAAGCCTTCTCGACATCATGTTGTGATTCAAAAACCATTGCCGGCGCTTCAATAAAACGGTCTTGCTCGGCAACCGCACTAATTTTAATGACGCCACGGCCTAAATTACCGGCAACAACTTTAAGTCCACCATGTTCTGAGAACACCTGCTGTGGTGCTGCGATGACTTTATCATCAGTTGAGTCGCTTGCCTCTACAAAGGTCACTTTGCCATCGACTAAAACTGGCCGCTTTAAATAGTCCTGCATAGTACCGTAGATAGGCTGCGCATCCATATTTAGCAGTCCGCGCTCAGCGAGTTGTTTCAGTAACGTCGGAACACCGCCGGCCGCTTGGAATGCATTGATATCTGCAGGGCCGTTTGGATACATGCGGATCAGAGAAGGGACTACTGCTGATAATTCATCTAAATCATCCCAAGTCATGATCAACCCTGCCGAACGTGCGATGGCAATCATATGGATAGTATGGTTGGTACTGCCCCCTGATGCGAGTAGCGCGACTAGGCCGTTTACTAATGTGCGTTCATCCATGACCTGTGCAATAGGACGATAGTCACCGCTGCCGTGGGCAATGCTGACCATATGAGAGGCGATGTGATCGGTCAGTGCATGGCGCAGCTGCGAATCCGGCGGCAGAAATGCAGATCCCGGTAACATTAATCCCATTGCTTCAAAAACCAGCTGGTTAGTGTTCGCGGTGCCGTAAAAAGTACAAGTGCCAGGTGAGTGATAGGCACTAGATTCCATTGCTTGTAGGGCTTTTTTATCCGCTTTACCGGCAGCATACTGTTGTCGTACTTTGACTTTTTGATCATTACTGATACCAGTTGACATCGGGCCAGATGGTACAAAAGCCGCAGGAAGGTGACCGAAAGACAGTGCCCCCATAATTTGTCCCGGGGCTATTTTGTCACAGATTCCAAGCAGTAAAACGGCATCAAAGGTATTATGGCTTAAGCCGATTGCAGTTGCCTGAGCGATTAAATCTCGGGAAAACATCGACAGATCCATGCCTGTCTGACCCTGTGTTACACCATCACACATAGCCGGCACTCCGCCTGCTACTTGGGCACTGTGGCCGCTGTTTTGTAGTACCTGCTTAATTTGGTCTGGGTAAGTTTTATAGGGCTGGTGAGCACTGAGCATATCATTGTAAGCGCTAATAATGCCGACATTAACGCGGGTAAAATCAAGAATCGTTGATTTCTGACTTGTACAGCACGCAGCAACGGTATGTGCTAAATTACCGCATGTTAAACTTGCTCTTTCTTTACCTTGTTTTGCTTGACGCTGGATACGTGTTAAATAGCTGTTGCGTAGATCGGTGCTGCGCAGCGCAATCTTTTTAGTGACTTGTTGAATAACATTGTTCATAACTTGGCCTTCTTTATTCTATCTGTTGCTATTGCTGGTTTTATCCGGCAGCAGAGATGCAGCGTGCGATAACTTCTTCGAAAGTACCCTCAATGCTGATGTGAATCACATTGGTTTCATCTTGCTGTGGTATTTCCAGTGTGTTGAACTGCGTTTTAAGTAGCTCTACGGGCATAAAGTGACCTTTACGGTCCTGCATGCGTCTCAATACCAGATCGAAATCGCCGTGCAGAAAAATGAAAGTGATCTTGCTGTTGCCCTGGCAGATCTGTTCGCGATATTTTTTCTTCAGTGCAGAGCAAACTATTACACCGCGTTCATTCTTTTTTTCAATACTGAATGCTACGTCATTGATGCGCTCAAGCCAGGGGTTACGATCCTCATCATCTAATGGCTGGCCGGATGTCATTTTAATAATGTTCGCTTTAGGATGGAGATCATCTCCGTCAATAAATTTTGCTTGAATAGCGTTTGCAAAAGCTTCACCGACCGATGATTTACCGGTACTGGACACGCCCATAATGACAAAACTGCTGCCTGCATTGTGTTGATTCATTTTTTGACCTCTATCTCATTTTTGTATTTTACATCGAATTTAGGGTTTTGATAATAACATGTTACCCGTAACTTAAGCAAATGTGAACACTCACACAATAATTTAAAAGGAAAGACAATGTCCGATATATCTTTGATTATGACAGCAGCAGGCTCGATCGTCCTACTACTGTTCCTGGTAATGAAAGTTCGATTACATGCAGTTGTAGCTTTGATTTTAGTGTCGATGATCGCCGGTCTGTTTTCCGGCATGAGCCCTGAAGACATTACGGTGACCATCCAAAAAGGCATGGGAGGCACGTTGGGTTTTGTTGCCGTTGTTGTTGCGTTAGGTGCTATGTTTGGCGGGGTAATGGAAGCAACCGGCGCGCTGGACCGAATTGCCAATACGCTGCTTAATAAGTTCGGCACTAAAAATTCTAACTGGGCGCTTACCTTTACTGGTTTTATCTGTGCTTTGCCGCTATTTTTTGATGTTGCTGTTGTCCTGTTAATCGGTGTTGCTTTTGCTGTTGTTCGTCGCGGCGGAGGCAGCCTTATTAAAATAGGTATTGCTTTATTAGCTGGTATTGCAACTTGCCAAGCATTTCTTATCCCGGCTCCTGGCCCGATTCTTGTGGCTTCGCAGCTCGGTGCTGATTTTGGATATATGATTTTCTTCGGTTTATTAGCTTCTATTCCTGCAATGATTTTGGGTGGACCAATTTTTGGTGCCATGATTGCTAAATCGGTTCATGTGGAGCTGCCTGAGCATGCACAAATCGGCGTGGATGATAGGGAAGGAGAAGGTACCCCGACATTTGCTCTGGCGATTGGCTTAATCGGCCTACCGTTGTTGATGATCGGGCTTAAAACCATTGCCGCGCGTTTTGTTGAGCCTACTTCAGCGGCACATGGATGGCTGGAATTTATCGGTCATCCGTTTACCGCTATTATGGTGGCATGTTTAGCTGCTTTCTATCTGCTTGGTACTAAACGCGGAATCTCTCGCAATCGTATTATGGAAATCTGTGGTAATGCACTACAGCCGGCTGGAATTATTATTCTAGTAACGGGGGCGGGTGGTGTATTCAAACAGGTGCTTGTGGACTCTGGTGTCGGCGCTGCTCTAGGTAACTTATTAGCGGGATCGGGTTTGCCGGTTGTTATATTAGCATTTATTCTAGCCGCCGCTGTGCGTGTTATTCAGGGCTCTGCCACGGTTGCTATGTTAACCGCATGTGGTCTGATTATCCCGATAATAGAGCCTTTAGGTCTGAATGGTGCGCAGCTGGCGGCTGTGACTATTGCTATCGGCGGTGGCTCAATTGTACTTTCTCATGTGAACGATTCAGGTTTCTGGTTGGCTAACCGTTATATGGGGATGACTGAGAAGCAAACTCTGCAGACATGGACGGTAATGGAAACCATCATCGGTACAACAGGTGCGGTGGTTGCGGTTGTGATCTCTTTATTCCTATAATCTCATAGGCGCTGAGGCGATGCGGCCTCAGTGCCTATACCCAAGTTACCTTAAGATCAGAACCTAGATCTTGAGGTGGTTTGGGTATATAACACAAAGTTTAATCCATAAATAGTGTTAGTAACTCGTTTAAATATCGCTGCCCTAAGGCTGTTATTTGCCAGCTATCGGCACCTTCTATGAGCATTTTTTTGGCGATTGCCTGATTAATTGCTTCCCTGATACTTTCTAAGGGGAGGCCGGTATAGGCGTTAAATTCGCTAAAGGGAATTGGCTCAAATAGACGCAAACGGTTGAGCATATATTCAAAAGCCAGCTCCTCTTTTGCCACTGTTTGTGTGTCATCTAAAAATGGCCGTGAACTATCCATGTAACCTTTCGGGTGTTTGATCTTGGTAGTGCGTATGATTTTATTTTCAAGCGCTAGGGTAAATTTTCCGTGTGCGCCACAGCCAATGCCGATATAGTCACCGAAACGCCAGTAGTTAAGGTTATGCTGACATGCGAAATCTGCTTGACTGTAAGCTGAAATTTCATATTGTAGATAACCATTTTCTGCCAACAGTTTTTGTCCTGCTTCCTGAATATCCCATAACAGATCATCATCGGGTAAAATGGGCGGATGTGAGAAATATTGGGTATTAGGTTCGATGGTCAATTGATACCAAGATAGGTGTGTCGGTTTTAGATCGATGGCTGTTTGCAGATCTTCCAATGCATCAGAGAGACTTTGATCAGGCAGCCCATGCATGAGATCGAGATTAAACGTTTTTATGCCTACCACAAGTGCTTGTTTAGCTGCATTTTTAGCTTCATCGGGGCCGTGAATTCGGCCCAATTTAGTGAGTTTCTGTTGCTGAAAACTTTGTACGCCAAAGGAAAAACGGTTTATGCCTGCCTGTTTAAAATCGCTTATTTTTTGATTTTCAATGGCGCCTGGATTGGCCTCCAAGGTGATTTCAATATTGTCTTTGAAAGGGACCTTTTTTTGTATCTCTTGCAGTAACCAGCCGATCCCTGATGCAGAGAGTAAACTCGGTGTACCGCCACCAATAAAAATAGTTTCTAGCCTTCTGCCCTGCACATAAAAAAGATCCTTACTGAGATCATCTAATAACGCCTGTAAGTACTCTTTTTCGGGGATTTCGCCGCGTAATTTATGGGAATTGAAATCACAATAAGGGCATTTTTCGATGCACCAAGGGATATGGATATACAGACTAAGTGGAGGTAACAAAAGCATTAAAGGGCCTATTGGATGTGCTTAAAGACGCCCATTTCGTGAATGGGCATGAGGTTTAGCCTAATTGCTCTTTTAAACGTGCAACTAACATCGTCAATGCTTGACCACGATGGCTCAGTTCATTTTTGCGCTCTTTATTGAGTTGTGCTGACGTACATTGCTCGCTTTCAACCCAGAAAACCGGATCATAACCAAAGCCGTTTTCGCCTTGTAGCGACTCGCTGATTATCCCTTCCCAAGTACCTTGGCAGATAATCGGTGTTGGGTCGAGCGCATGGCGCATATACACCAGCACACACTGAAAACGTGCTCGACGCTGTTCGTTACCAACCCCTTCTAGCTTATTTAATAAGAGATCAACATTATCGCGATCGCTGGCATTTTCACCCGCAAAACGAGATGAATAGATGCCGGGTTGACCGCTTAGAAAATCGACTTCTAAGCCTGAATCATCAGCAATAGCGGGTAATCCAGTTACTTTGGCTGCATGACGCGCTTTAATGATGGCATTTTCCACAAAGGTTGTACCTGTTTCTGCGACTTCTGCAACATCAAATTGACTCTGCGGTAGCACTTCAATGGCAAAGCTATTAAGCAGTTGGCTCATCTCTTTTACTTTGCCCTTATTACCGGTGGCTAATACCCATTTCTTTTTCATTTATTCGCCTGTATTTTCTTAATCAACATAAAATTTATGTTGGAATTTTAGTATATTGGTTTTATTTTGGCTGTTAATCTTAATGCTGAAATTCACGATCTCTTCGTTGGTAAAGGGGTAGATCGCCATATAATAGATGGCTTTACCTTCTATAATCTCTCTAAAATCTAAGATTTCTGTTTGCCCTAGTAAATTTTTACCGCTTCCAGAAATTTGGCTCTTAACGGCGTTAAGCTGGTTATTTTTATCTATCACGGCAATATTAATAATGCCCGTGTATTTACTGCGTTTAATCGCGTATTGGTTGGCGATATCAGGCTGTAAAAAAGTGGAGGGTAGGGCGATATAATGTACCTGTAAATTGTCAAACTCTTGCAACTGTTCGGCCGTGGTCAACTGACTAAAGCTAAACAGCATTGTGGCCGCTATTAGGCGAGAAAGTGTACGCATCATTATTCCTATTCTTTATTCTTCATTTGTAAAAAAAGGCGGCATCTGCCTGGGCTTATGAATACGTACTAATTTATGGCGACTTAATGCTCCTTTTTCGACGGTGACTGCGCCTTTAGGTACTTTAAACGCTTTGCTGAGAAATTTAACTAAATGGCTATTGGCTTTGCCATCAACAGGCGGTGCAGTAATGGCAATTTTAAGCTCGTCTCCCAATAAACCGACAAACTGATCGCGGCTTGCTTTTGGCTGTAAAACAAGACGCAGCAAAAGATCTGTTCCGTCTTGTTTTAAATACACAGTAGACATTAAAATAGTCGGCTGAGTAGATCGTTGACCAGCATCTCTAAGAACTGCAGACCAATTAAGACCACCACCATAGACAGATCTAAGCCGCCCATCGGGGGAATAAAACGACGTACAGGTGCAAGTAGAGGCTCTGTTAATTGAATCATGACCGCTTCAATAGGATTCTGTCCTCGACTTACCCAACTCAGGATTGCGCGTAAAATCAATACCCAAAAGATAAGCTTAAAGACGGCCGTTAGTAATATCACCAATCCCGATATAAGAATTACCATAGGGTTTAATGAAGCCCCTGCAATTAAAATTAGAGATACAACTTTTAAACAAGCAACCGCAAAGGCAAACAGAATAGTCGCTGTATCCCATCCGCCTAAACTAGGGATTAATTTGCGTAAAGGCGCAACGATTGGCTGTGTTGCCTTTATAATGAATTGGCTAAACGGGTTATAGAAATCAGCGCGTGCGACTTGCAACCAGACGCGTAGCAACACCACCATCAGATACAGATCAAATAGGGTGTTGACCAAAAAATTAACTGCATTCATTAGACTATCTCTCTTTCAATTTAAATGATTAAAATAATTTTTCCATCTCAGCGCCACGATCAGCCGCTGCTTGCATCGATTTTGCAACCGTCTCACTTAAGCCTAATTCATTAAAAGTGTCCAGTGCAGCTGCTGTTGTACCACCTTTTGAAGTCACATTCTCGCGCAGTGTTGAAATCGCAATATCAGCATTGTGTTTAACCATTTCTGCACTGCCTAGTGCTGATTGTAATACTAGCAGACGGGCTTGCTGCTCATCTAATCCCATTGCCATCGCTTTCGCTTGCATCGCTTCCATAAACAGGAAGAAATAAGCTGGCGCCGATCCTGATGCCGCGATAATGGCGTTAATCATCGCTTCATCTTCAACCCAGACAACTTCACCCACGGCTGACATTAACTCGCCAGAAAAAGTTTTATCCTGTTCACTGACTTGCTGCGATGCAAATAGACCGGTCATCCCTTTCTGCACTAATGCAGGGGTATTTGGCATGCAACGGATAACGGGCGTGTTATCGCCTAATAGTGATTGTATACGCTGTACAGAAATACCTGCAGCAATGGAGATGACTAATTTATTACTAAAATCGACACCTTGTTCAGCGAGCGCTTGACAAACTACGGCCATAATTTGTGGTTTAACGGCCAATACAATCACCTCAGCCCAATGAGAAGCTTCTTTATTGTTTTGAGAACCTTTAATTGCATATAACTCAGTCAGTTTTTCAGTGCTAGTGACACTGGGGTCGCTTGCACAAATAAAATCAGCGGGATAACCGCCTTTAACTAATCCGCTGATGATGCTAGCGGCCATATTGCCTGCACCGATAAAAGTAATTTTTTTATGTAACATGTTGAGACCCTTTTTAATTAGTTTCTTGAACCGAAAATGTCACTGCCGATGCGTACCATCGTACTACCGCAGCGAATAGCGCTTTGTAAATCACCGCTCATGCCCATCGACAGTGTATCAATATCTGGATAGCACTGTTGCAGTTTCTTATAGATGTTATGGAGTGCTTTAAATTGATTTTCAAGGAGGTCGATATTTTCTGTCTTTTCAGGAATAGCCATAATGCCGCGCAGTTTTAAACGTGGTAGGCTATTTACTTGTGATGCCAGTTCAATAACTTGCGATAAAGTAGTACCCGACTTGCTCTGTTCTCCGCTAATATTAACTTGCAGGCAAATATTAAGTTTGGGTAACTCGATCGGGCGTTGATCGTTTAAGCGTTGCGCAATTTTAAATCGGTCGACGCTTTGTACCCAATCAAAATTTTCAGCCACTAGGCGTGTTTTATTTGATTGTAATGGGCCAATAAAATACCAATAAATAGGTTCGTCGAAATCGCTATCGCGTTGGATTTGTTGTATTTTTTCGAAACCTTCTTGCACATAATTTTCGCCAAATTGGCGTAAGCCAGCTTGGTAAGCCTGTTTAATTAAAGCAACGGGCTTAGTTTTACTTACGGCGAGTAACTGTATTTGAGCAGTCTCACGTTGTACTTGCTCGGCCGCATGCGCTATTTTTTGCTTAACGCATATTATATTTTCAAAAATATTAGTAATCATAAATAGGATTTCAACTTATGGATATCACAGAATTATTGGCTTTTAGTGTAAAGCATAATGCATCAGATCTACACCTTTCTGCAGGTGTTCCTCCTATGATCAGGGTAGATGGTGAAGTTCGCAAGATAAATGTACCTGCATTAGCGCATAAAGAGGTACATAGTTTAATCTATGACATTATGAATGATAAGCAACGTAAAGATTTCGAAGAAAAGCTCGAGACCGATTTTTCATTCGAAATTCCTGAACTAGCGCGGTTTCGTGTTAATGCATTTAACCAAAAACGCGGTGCAGGCGCAGTGTTTCGTACTATCCCAAGCAAAGTACTGACATTGGAAAATTTAGGTGCACCGGATATGTTCAAAAAAATATCGGATTTCCCGCGTGGCTTGGTTTTAGTGACAGGGCCTACCGGATCGGGTAAATCAACGACATTAGCCGCTATGATAGATTATATTAATGACAGTCGACACGAGCATATTTTAACCATTGAAGATCCTATCGAGTTTGTCCATGAGAGTAAAAAATCACTGGTAAACCAGCGTGAAGTTTTTAAAGATACATTGAGCTTTGAGAATGCGTTACGCAGTGCGTTACGTGAAGATCCGGATGTTATCTTAGTGGGTGAGATGCGTGATTTGGAAACGATTCGTTTAGCATTAACTGCAGCGGAAACGGGCCATTTAGTGTTTGGCACGTTGCATACTACCTCTGCTGCTAAAACCATTGACCGTGTGATTGACGTTTTCCCAGCTGCTGAAAAAGGGATGGTTCGCTCTATGTTATCTGAGTCATTACGGGCAGTTATTTCACAAACACTGATTAAGAAAAATGGCGGAGGACGTGTCGCGGCTCATGAAATTATGCTTGGCATTCCCGCTATTCGAAACCTGATCCGTGAAGATAAAGTAGCGCAGATGTACTCAGTTATTCAAACAGGGATGGTACATGGCATGCAAACATTGGATCAATGCCTACGTAACTTGGTGGCTCAGGGGATTATTTCTCATGCTGATGCAGCGCAAAAAGCCGCGGATCCTAAAACTTTCTAAGGTGGATTTATGTTAAATAAATTATTAAAACAAACAGATCAAGTGAAAGCATCGGATCTTTTTCTTTCCGTAGGCTTACCGCCCACCATCAAACTTCATGGCCATTTAGAGTCGTTAACGCAAACAGATCTAAACAGTGAAGATGTTTATGCGTTGTGTGAAGAGGCGATGGGTAAAGCACGGTTTGCTGCTTTTAAGCTTAATAAAGAGGCCAACTATGCACTTTCTTCGGAAGATGCCGGACGTTTTCGAATCAGTGCCTTTATGCAAAAAGAGCAACCCGCAATGGTTATTCGCCGTATTGAAAGTAAAATCCCAAGTTTTGAGGAGCTTTACTTACCGGATCAATTAAAAGAGATCTGCATGGCACAACGTGGTCTGATTTTATTTGTTGGTGCAACAGGAGCAGGGAAATCGACAACGCAAGCGGCTATGGTCGGTTACCGTAACCAAAATTCATCAGGGCATATATTAACCATTGAAGATCCCATTGAATTTGTCCATCAGCATGGCCGCTCAGTAGTTACACAACGAGAAGTGGGTATTGATACTGAGTCATTTGACCATGCCCTGAAAAATTCACTGCGCCAAGCTCCTGATGTTATTTTAATCGGTGAAATAAGAAATCAAGAAACAATGGAATTCACGCTAACTTTTGCTGAAACAGGTCATTTATGTATGGCAACACTGCATGCAAATAATGCCAATCAGGCATTAGATCGTGTTTTGCATCTGGTTTCCAAAGAGCGTCATCGCCAATTTTTGTTTGATCTCTCTGTTAATTTACGCGCCATTGTTGCTCAACAGTTAGTGCCCACCCTTGATGGAAAAGGTCGTCGTGTGGCTTTTGAGATTTTATATAACACCCCGACAATGGCGGACGCGATACGTAAAGGTGAATTGCACCTTATTAAAGATATTATGAAAAATTCAGCAGAGCGTGGCATGATAACTTTTGACCAATCGTTATTTAATTTATATAAAAGAGGTATTATTGGTTATAGCGAAACCTTAGCACATGCAGATTCTGCGAATGATGTGCGCTTAATGATTAAATTACATTCAAAAGAGGGTAAAAACAGCTTAAATAAGGGGGCATTAGATGGTGTCACATTAGGCTTCTAATATATTTTAACCATCTTACCTCGGGTATTTATTTTGCATCTGACGTAAGATGGTTATCGATAAAAACAATTAAGGAGTCATCATGTTAGTTGTACTTTCCCCTGCTAAAACGCTCGATTATGAAAGCCCTGCGCCTTTATCCACATTTTCACTACCCGAGTTATTGTCACATAGTCAGCGCTTAATAAACCGTTGTTTAACTCTATCGATGCAAGAGATCGCCTCATTAATGAAAGTGAGCGATAAAATAGCGGGGTTAAATGTCGCACGGTTTAATGAATGGTCTACCCCCTTCACCTTAGATAATGCTAAACAAGCGATTTTTGCTTTCCAAGGCGATGTCTATACTGGGTTACAGGCACAGACACTTGGCAGCGAAACGCTCGATTATGCACAAAATCATCTGCGTATTCTTTCTGGTTTATATGGTTTATTAAAACCGCTTGATTTAATGCAGGCCTATCGCTTAGAAATGGGCACGCGCTTAGATAATGAACGCGGTACTAATTTGTACCAGTTTTGGGGGGGGGAAATTACTCAACGTTTAAATACAGCGCTGCAAGCACAGGACGATAACTTACTGATTAATTTAGCATCAAATGAGTATTTTAAAGCGGTAAAGAAAAAAGAGTTAAACGGCATTATTATCACACCGGTTTTTAAGGATCAAAAACGCGGACAATACAAAGTGATTAGCTTCTATGCGAAGAAGGCCCGTGGGCTGATGGCGCGTTATATTCTTGAACAGCAACTAAACGATATTGAGCAGTTAAAGGCTTTTGCGGTTAATGGTTATTATTTTGTAGAAAGTGAATCGACAGAAACCGAGCTAGTTTTTTACCGTGATGAGATGTAACGGCGCGTAATTTAACTGCGAGCTACGAGTCTCGAAACTCGCAGCTCGCCACGCATGGCTATTCTGGTGTTTTATCTTCTTTTTTACCTTGTCCTGCCCAGCTAGGTTTGCCCTTCGCTTTCACATTGCGGTGACGTTGTTTACCCATATCTTCTTTTTTCTTCAAGCGCTTGGCTTTTTGTTGCTTCTTCAACTCATCAAGGCGCTCTTTACCTTTTTTACTGACTGGTTTTTTTGATTTTTGCTGGCTAAGTTGCGCTTCTTTATGCGTTGGACGTAATGATTTGATTACGCGGCGTTTTAATTTTTGATCTGTGTAGCGTTCGACTTTTGCAAGCATATCAACATCATGTGCTGCCACTAATGAAATCGCTGTTCCTTTTTTACCGCCACGGGCGGTGCGGCCAATACGATGCACGTAGATATCGGCACTACGCGGCATATCGTAGTTAATAACATGGGTAATATCAGGTACATCAATACCGCGCGCTGCCACATCCGTCGCGATTAAAATATTGACTTTACCCTCTTTAAACTGAGCAAGTGCTAGGTTGCGTTTTTCCTGATCCATTTCACCACGGAGATAGCTGCAGCTGATTTTTAGCTCAGCCAGTTGCGCTACCAATTCCGCTAAGCGATCTCGTGTTTTTACAAATACGATCACTTTTTGTTGCTGTTCGTCTTCTTTAACCTGTTGTTGTAAAATCGCCGCTAATAACTTTAATTTATGCTCAGAGCTGTCTGCCAAGTGGACCCATTGCAGTATTTTACCGCTTTCTCGACGTGAAACTTCCGCAGTAAGCTGAACTGGATTTTTTAAGACATCACGTGAAAATTCGCGAAGTCCTTTACCTTCCAATGTTGCTGAAAAGAGTGAGGTATGCTTACGCCAGCGTGTTTCACCTGCGATTCTATCCATCACTTGGATAAAGCCCATATCGAGCATACGGTCTGCTTCATCAAGAATTAGCGTTTCAACTTCACGACAGTCAAAGGCTTCTGAGTCGATATATTCCATTAAACGACCCGGTGTGGCGATAACGATATCAACAGAGTCAGTGATTACTTGTTCCTGCACTTGGTAGGAAATGCCACCGATGATGTTACCAACCACTAGATCAGTGCCAGTAACCAATTGTTGAGCAACTTCACTGATCTGTACAGCAAGCTCTCGAGTCGGCGTTAACACTAATATTCGCGCAGAGCCGCCCCTGCGGCGAGGAAAGTCAATTAAACGCTGTACAGCAGGTAACAAAAAGGCCAGTGTTTTACCTGTGCCTGTTGGTGCGCTTGCCATTATATCTTGCTCGTCCATTGCGGGTGGAATAGCTAAAGTTTGAATGCTTGTTGGGCGTGTATGCCCCATTTTAGCAATGGCGGTTAATAAATGTTGGTCGAGATCAAGCGCTTCAAAAGACATGCAGTTTTCCAAATGACAATAGATATAAAAAGGCATTATAAAGCAAAGCTTACAATTGTGATAAGAATAGTTAAGATAGATGTGCGATAAAAAAATGTGCCGCTGGGACATCCAGCACAGCACTATTTTTATCGTTGGGTAGTCTTTATATCTGCTTGTCTTAGCGAGGGGGAAATTTTAGTTGCGCACTATCAATGATTCAAAAGTCATCGTTATAACGTTCATTAATTGAGATGATTTGTGCCTTGTTCTTGCGAAATGCTGCGACAACAAGGGGAGCAAAATGTAAACCTTCTTGGTCATCGATAAACTGTATTACCTCTTCAATCGGCCATGCTTTTTTATAACAACGATCATGCGCTAGTGCGTCAAACACATCGGCCAGTGATGCAATACGACCGATCAGATCAATCTCTTCACCTTTTAATCCATTCGGATAACCACTACCATCCCATTTTTCATGATGTTGATAACTAATTAAAGCGGCATATTGCAAAATCGACTGACTTGAATAGCGTACTAGCTCGTAGCCAATTTCGACATGAGTCTGCATTATTTTCCACTCCTCGGCGTTAAGTGCCCCTGGTTTATGGAGAATATTGTCGGGGATACCTATTTTACCAAGATCATGCAGCGGTGATGCGGATTTTATTTTTTCAGATTCAGCAACGCTATAGCCTAATTCGAGGGCCAAAATACGCGTTATTTCGGCAACACGGCGAATATGATTACCCGTTTCTTTAGATCGTCGTTCTATCGCTTCGCCTAATAAATAGACTATTTCACGTTGTCCCTCTTCAAGTTCGTGGCGCAGTTCCTCATTATCAAAAGAGGTTTTAGTGTTGGTCGCAAACAGATTCAGCAGTGCGATATCTTGCTCTGAGAGCGCGGAAAAACCTTCAAAATAAAAAATAATAGCACTATTTGAACTGCTGGGCATATTCATCGCAAAGGCATTGGCGGCGAATATGTGGCGTTGTTCAAAAATACACTGGGTAATTAATAATGAGGCATTATCGGGCAGTTTATCAATATCATTCAATTCGCTGAGATGTGCAAAATCACCGCGAGATTCAATGAGGTGAAAAACCGATGTATTACAATAAATACCAAGACATGAAAGTGCATAAGCGGGTGTTTGTGAACACTGTACTACCAGCTTAGATAGATAATTAATGGTTTCATCTATAAGCGTTTCATAGGTCATTGCATCAAAAAGTGCTGATGATGATTCAACAACCAATTCAAGGCCTGTTTTGTTTTTATTGAGACTGACGATGTTTTGATAAGAGCGCAGGGCGCTACACATTAGTGTATCCAGCTTTATGCCGCTTAGTTCAGTTTTGTTTTTGTAATCAGAAATGTCATATTCACGAATAATTTTTCTTTCTGGGGCTTGGCCAGGTTGCCCTGTTCGTAATACGATGCGAGTTGCTTTATTGCTCAACTCATTGCGGATTGTTCTAATCAGCCTTAAGCCCGCATCATCGGTTTCCATAACCACATCTATTAATGCAACAGCAATATCATCATGCTCTAAAAATAGTTGCTCAGCTTCATAGGCAGAATATGCACTTAAAAAGTGTAAGGGGGTATCATCCCATTCAAAGCTTGAGAGGACCAATTTAGTGACTGCGTGTACTTCTTTATCATCATCAACAATCATCACCTTCCATGGAGACAAGTGCAATGATATCGGTGTTTCAATATCATCTTCAATAAAAAGAAGATCGTCATTATTCATAAAAAGTCTCAATAAAGTCATAGAAAAAGAGATGCAAAACAGGTCTGAAATTTCAACTTTAGCATGATCTAGAGAATATAACAGCTGTAAGGAGCAAAGGGTTATTATGGGACCATTCTAACTTTCTTATCGCAACATTTTTCCCCTTTCATTGTGCTTTGTGAGTAATTTCACGTATCGAATTCACTTAATACCAGGTTTGTTTGAATTTTGGCCAGTTTTGCTGCGCATAGGGTATTTTAAAATTGCTTAACCACAGAGGGAAAACTATTTTTTAAATTAATATGTTAACGCTGTAGTGTGACACTTTAAGAAAAAAGTTAAATAAACTATCGTTTAAGAAAATCAAAGTCAATGAGGTGGGGGAAGCTAATTGTGCTTAGTTGTTTTTTTGTCTTAAAACCAACATTAGTTCGCCGATATTTTGTACCATGAAGCTTTTTATAAGTTATTTTTGTAATACTGATAAAGTCCCATTACTTTAGAGACGTACCTCTGTGTTTCGGGGTAGGGCGGAATTTGCTTATTATGCCGCCGCACTGTTCCTTCACCTGCATTATAAGCCGCTAATGCTAGTTTCTTGGTTTTAAACTCGTTTAATAATTTATATAGATATTGTGCGCCAGCATTAATACTTTGTGCAGGATCGAAAGGATCTATGACACCAAAACGTTTCGCGGTGACAGGCATTAGCTGCATTAGACCTTTAGCACCGGCCGAGGATATTGCTGTGCGTTGGTAACTTGATTCCGCGGTGATCACTGCGTGAATAAAGGCGGGCTCTAATTGATATCTATTGGCCGCTTGAAGAACCAGTGGGTGGTACTGCGTTTGTAATTTTCGACTATTGGGTATTGTTATATTTGTGTAGCTTTTCTCTTTCCAATTTTTAAATGAACCGCGGTTTTTATTGCTTTTACTGCGTAACAACAATTGGTAATTGTCGTTTACCTTGCGCTGAGAAAAAAATTGATTGCCGCTTTTATCGATATAAAGATAAATGTCAGCCCACGCGCTATTGCTTAGCAGCATGCCAAACAATAACGTGAGAAATATTTTATTGAGCTGATAAAAATTCAGTTTTTTTATTAACAAGCTAACCCCCTGTCTGTATCGCATGACTCACAGTAGAAGCTGCAGAACTTAATGCTTTAAGTGGCTCACCTGCATTAGCTAATTGCGGATCTAGTGGGTAAAGATAACGAGCGTAATCTAACACCTGTTGCGCTTTTTCTGGTTGATTATTATTCATATATGCAGCATAGAGGATAATATAGAGAAACGACTTAGGCGATGTTTCGATCGCTGCTTCTGTCCAATCGATGACTTTTTGAATATCCTCTGGTTTATTAAGCTGATGGGCCATTGAAAGGCGAAAATAATTAAGGTGGAAATTAAACCTATCTTCAAATACTAAGGGGTTAACAATATCCAGTAATAACCTAATATCAGGTTGTTTGCTGCGTTCATATGCGGTTATTTTAGAGATGGTATAAAGATTAGTGATCATGAAAATGGCAGTAAAGAGGGGAATTAATAACGCGAAAATACGCAACGCAAAAGTGGCTGGAAAGTTTTTATTTTGCATGTGCTGCGCTTCATTACTGATATAAAAAACCACTACGATCAGTACCAGCCAGTGTAAAGCCGAGTGGTATAGAGGATATTCTGTCTGTGTATGCAAAGCAATTGGCGTAACTAGTGCGAGTAATACCAATGCACGTGGGAGTTTGAAAACACGCAGTAAGCGTAGAAACGAAATAACCAGAAGGAGAATGGCTACTATCGGTAAAATGCCGCCTTCGACTGCCCAGAATAAGGTGTCGTTATGGGGGTGAGTAAGCTGTTGTCCTACTGCTGTTAACTCGCCTTTTTTTACCAAAGCAGCTTGTGTGATAAGATAATTTTTTTCAAAGCCACCATAACCGTAACCCATTAAGGGGTTTTCTTTTATCATCTGCCAACTATGTTGATACATAGTTAAGCGTATCCCACCTTCTTTAAGATTATCAACATTTCTAGCGGCCAGTGCATCGCCTTTGATCATTGCAAATCCCAGTCCTAATAGGAGTGCGAGGAGGAAAATAGCGAGTCTTTTTTTATTGCTTTGCCATGCCCAAGGGATAAATAAAAGCACTGCTATCAGCACGCCCAAATAACCAGTGCGAGACATAGTAATGGTGATCACCCACATGTTCAGCAGGACTGTGATGAGTAAAAACAACTGCAGTTTTTTGTTAGTGATCTGTTGCAATAGATAACCCGCTAGGATCAATGTGGTCGCCATAAAAGAGGCAAGCACATTGGGCTGCTGGAAAATTCCATAAGGGCGTCCATAGCCAATATCATAGCCAAAATAGTTGTTTGCAGGCAGCAGATAATCTTGAGTTAGGCTGTAACAAGCTTGTAAAAATCCCGCCAGAACAATTAAGACTAACAGTCGTTGTATCTGCTCGCGCTTAAACTGAAACTGCTGCAAACTCACAAACAGTAAAAAACCCGCAAATAATCCTAATAAGCGAGTATAGCTTTGATCGGCTAGTGCATTATTAGGGTAAAAAACGGGTAGTAGAAACAACAAAAATGCAGCTAAAAAAACAATGCTAAAACGTGAGTAGACTATCTTCTTTTGTACGGTTATTTTCCATAAACCCAAACCGATAAGGATAGAAAAGAATATCCATACGACATTATTTTGTGCGAGTTCTAGGCCACTTCCTCCTTGATTATGTTGAAAATAATGCGCACCCAACCCCATTAAAAGCGCAAAAGTGACAAAAAAAGCACGTGTTAGTTTTTTTTCTAAATCCATTAGCGTTTAATTTCCATTGCGGTTGTGATCCAAAATAGGTTTGAGGAATTGCCCGGTGTAGCTACCCGCGACTTCTGCCACTTCTTCCGGTGTGCCTGTTGCAATAATCTCACCACCACCGTTACCGCCTTCTGGACCCAAATCTATAACCCAGTCGGCTGTTTTTATCACATCTAAGTTATGTTCGATAATGACGATAGTATTACCATGATCACGCAGAGTATGAATGACTTTTAATAGTTGGGCAATATCGTGGAAGTGTAAACCCGTGGTTGGCTCATCAAGAATGTACAGGGTTTTACCTGTATCACGTTTTGATAACTCTTTTGCTAGTTTGACACGCTGTGCTTCCCCGCCAGATAATGTCGTTGCTGCTTGTCCTAAACGGATATAAGAAAGTCCTACGTCCATTAAGGTTTTTAGTTTTCGCGCGATCACCGGCACCGCTTCAAAAAATTTAAAGGCATCTTCAACGGTGAGATCTAATGTTTCATGAATATTTTTGCCTTTATATTTAACCGACAGCGTTTCTCGGTTATAACGTTTACTACCGCAAACATCGCAAGGCACATAAACATCCGCTAAAAAGTGCATCTCCACTTTAATGACGCCATCTCCTTGGCATGCCTCACAACGGCCACCTTTTACATTAAAGCTAAAGCGTCCGGGTTTGTAGCCACGTGCTCGTGATTCTGGCGTTGCCGCAAACAGTTCACGAATTGGGGTAAATATTCCAGTGTAAGTTGCAGGATTTGATCGTGGTGTGCGGCCAATAGGGCTCTGGTTGATATCGATTACTTTATCGAGATGTGCCAAGCCAGTTATTTTTTTATAAGGGGAGACGCTGCTATTGGCTTTATTGAGCTTGTTTTGTGCAAGCGGATAGAGTGTTGCGTTTATTAAGCTGGATTTTCCTGATCCGGATACGCCTGTAATACACGTTAAAACGCCAATGGGTAAATCTAAATCGACTGACTTTAAGTTATTACCGCTGGCGCCGCTTAATTTGATCCACTTATCGCTTAATTTAGTGCGCTGTTCTGGGATAATTATTTTTTTCCGCCCACTTAAATAATCTGCAGTAAGTGAGTTTTTAGCGTGCAGAATGGTTTGATAATCTCCCTGTGCAATAATTTCCCCACCATGAATGCCGGCGCCAGGACCAATATCGATAATATGATCGGCCTGGCGAATCGCATCTTCATCATGTTCAACGACGATCACCGTATTACCTAAATCGCGCAGATGGGTGAGCGTCTTAAGTAAGCGCTCATTATCGCGCTGATGTAGGCCAATAGAGGGCTCATCTAATACGTACATGACACCCATTAAACCAGCACCAATTTGGCTGGCAAGGCGAATGCGCTGCGCTTCCCCACCAGAAAGCGTCTCTGCGCTGCGATCCAAGCTAAGATAATTAAGCCCTACATTCACTAAAAAACTCAACCGTTGTAAAATCTCTTTAAGAATTTTATCGGCAATTTTAGCTTGCTGCCCCTGCAGGGTGAGGTTATTAAAAAAAGTTTCAGCTTCAGAAATGGCTAGTTGGGAAATATAGGGTAAGTTTACATTGTTGATATAAACATGGCGTGATGCCTCTTGAAGACGGGAGCCTCCACAACTTGAGCACGGCTGACGATTCATATATTTTGCTAAATACTCGCGCATGGCAGTGGAGTCTGTTTCACGATAACGGCGTGTACGATTAGGGATAATACCTTCAAATGGGTGCAGACGGGAAACAATGTCTCCTCTGTCGTTGCTGTAGGAAAAAGATATTTTTTCACTGCCGGAGCCATACAATATAATCTCTTGCTGCTTTTTGCTGAGATTTTGAAAAGGCGAATCAATTGAAAAATGGTAATGAGCGCAAACCGCTTGTAAGATCTGAAAATAGTAATTGGATTTGCTACCCCATCCTTCAATCGCGCCATCACTCAGGCTCAATGCTTTGTCGGTGACTATTAATTGGGCATCAAAATACTGCTCTACGCCGAGCCCATCACAGGTAGGGCAGGCACCCGCCGGATTATTAAAAGAAAAAATTCTCGGCTCTAATTCACTAATACTATAACCGCAATGCGGGCAGGCAAAATTGGCAGAGAAAATCTGCTCCGGTTTATCCTCTTCCATAAATGCCAGCACAGCTGAGCCGTTACTTAAATTCAGCGTTGTTTCAAGGGATTCTGCTAAGCGCTGTTTTAGATCTTCGCGTACTTTAAAACGATCAATAACGACTTCTATGGTATGTTTTTTGTGTAATTCCAGCGTTGGTGGATCGCTTAAATCACAAATTTCCCCATCAATACGGGCGCGTAAAAATCCTTGTGCAGCTAAGGTTGCAAATGTTTTAGTGTGTTCACCTTTACGCTCTTTAATAATCGGAGCCAGCAGCATCATTTTACTGCCAGCCGGATTGCTTAAAATTGAATCCACCATCTGACTGACTGTTTGTGCGTTGAGCGTGACATTATGTATTGGGCAACGTGGATCGCCAATACGTGCGAATAAGAGACGCAGATAATCGTAAATTTCAGTAATCGTGCCGACAGTTGAGCGAGGGTTATGGGATGTCGATTTTTGTTCAATAGAGATAGCCGGAGAAAGCCCCCCGATATGCTCAACATCGGGTTTTTCCATTAAAGATAAAAACTGGCGGGCATAGGCAGACAGAGACTCGACATAACGGCGTTGACCTTCTGCATATAAAGTATCAAAGGCAAGTGAGGATTTACCCGATCCAGAAAGTCCGGTTATAACAATTAACTTGTCGCGAGGAATGGTGAGATCAATGTTTTTAAGGTTGTGAGTTTTTGCACCACGAATTTCAATATTATTCATAATTCTCTCGATGTTAACTTTTATCATTTAGCCAAGAATAACATATTAACTGTAAATTAAAACAGTGTTAAGGAGCGATTTATAACGACCTTTACCTTTTGCTGTAGATGCTGTTGAACGCTGTTAAAAATATAATGCTCATCCGCTTAATTAGATGGTCAGAAATTGTGTAGGAAAATTAATGAGAGCAAGGCGTTTGATTGATAAATATCTGTTTAGCGAGATTGATAACAACGCAGAGTTCATTGATTTTAAAAAAGTCAGGGTGTTCAGATAGTGTTTATAACACTTTATACGAGCCAGCAGAATAAATAGATCATCCTATTGGCTGTTTGTTAAATCAGGCGTTGCGGTTAAGGGAAAGAGAATAAATTTTCATGCTTATGCATTCAACTCAGGTAACAACGAAGAACAATTAAAAACTTAAAAAAATAGACCACAGAGGACACAGAGTTAAAGGAGGAAAACATAAAAGCTTATAACTTCTGTATATTGTCTTTTCTCTGTGGCGCGGGTAACGCCTCTGTGCGCTCTGTGGTCGTTATTTTTATATAAATGTAATACGCCTATTAACCTGAGTCATCTACATAAGCATGTAAATTTTTCTTATTTCAACATTGTTGCTTTATGACAACGACTGCATTTTTGCCGCCATCAGTAATGCCGTTATCAATATATTTATCAGCATCATCGGGTAAAAGCGTAAATTCATTGCCATCTTCCGCTGTTACTTTATAGATAAACTGAAAATCGTTACGATCTGCTAGTGAGATAGCTTCAGAGTGTTTGAACTTGCCATTCTTGAATTTTTTAAGTTCAATGGGAGCCCAATTGTTATGATCAGAAAGCAGCACAATACGCTGTGCACCTTGAGCATCTTCTTTTGCTATCTCAAATGTCACTTTGACTTGTGGTTTAGATTTTAAATACTGCTTGGTTATTGGCATAATCAATTCCTTTTAAATATTTATATTTTTTAATTTACTGTAAATAATGGTTAAATTCTAGCTTATAATTGTGCATTTATTTATTTAAGGTCAAATTGTTGGTTAATAATTGACTGAGTAAAGGTTTTTTTAAGATAAAAGCCACGTGGTCTTACTTTGATAAGCTCTCCTTCTCTCCCAACAGCGTCGGTTAAACAGCGTCCATTGGCCGCTTTTGGCCTTAACTGCATGACTTGCCCATCTCGTGCGCTAATCGACTCTATTCGCCCAAGTGCAATCTTTTCCATTATTTCATTCCAATCAGCGGCGAGTAAAAAAGCCTGTTGCTGATTAGCTGACCATAAAAAGCCGTTGCCGACGATACGTTTTTCAAGTGGCACACTGCGTTCCCCCTGAACTGGCACCCATAATACTCTACTGAGTTTATTGCGCACATTGGAATTTTCCCAGGTTAACTTACAGGTATTCAAAATGGGGGCTGAGCAAATAAAGGTTGTTTCTAAGACTCGGCCCTGTTGATCGATCGGAATGGTTTTTAGTTCGATGCCTAAATGTTTAAAATCTTGCTCTGGTTTACTGCCCGCTGTAGCACCTAAATGCCATTCTATTAATTGTCCGACCCAGCCTTTATTGCTACGCAGATCTTTAGCCATGGTAATATTCGCCAACTCCGCTAACTCGGCAAGTGAGTGCCCTGCAATATTCTCACACAGTTGTAACAGCTCTTCAATTGAATTTGGGGTCATATTTTTACCCTTTCGTATTTAGCAGACCACTATAATGAAAGCACAATATTCTTTAATATCATCAAGTTAATATCTTATATATTACAGTGTTGAGCATTGTGTATCTTACCTTATTTTTGATTATTCAAGGTTATCCATACTTTTATCCTGAAACTCACACAGACTTATCCACTTTTATAGTGGATAAGTGAATATTTAAAAGAGCGAGGGTCAATAAGCTGGTTTATTATAACTAAAGTTGGTTAAAAAACCGATCTGTGTCTAATATTTAATCGAAATGCGGCGTTGAAATTGCAGGTGATTATTTTTTAGACGAGAGAGATATACACATTGATTTGTGCATTACTACTACTGGATCTAATTACAGATAGGAATTAAATAACAAAATAAAACACTCGTAACTAACTGTTATTTAGGTGATAATAAAAACCTCTTTAAGGCGAATAAAAGTCTTTGCTAGGGTGAAAATGCTCCCTTATATTTAAGAGCATTTATTATACACAAAGTTATGCACAGTTTTCGTGGATAGCTATTCTATTCAATGCAACCATAAAAAATTATCCTGATAGTTAGCCTACAAATTTACGCTTATCGGTTTGATGGCGGGGATAATCTATGAAAGAATGGATGCTTAATTGCAATCGTATCTATTACGTTAATAAAGGGGGGAATACGCCTACTTAACTATCACTGTAATGGATCTTAACCTTTAAAAGGCGTCTTAGTGATTGATACTGACGGTTATCGCCCAAATGTTGCTATCATCATCTGTAATACAAATGGACAGGTTTTATGGGCAAAACGATTTGGGCAACATTCATGGCAATTTCCTCAAGGGGGGATTAAAGAAGGAGAAACGCCAGAGCAAGCTATGTACAGGGAGTTACATGAAGAGGTTGGTCTAATGCCTGAACACGTAACTATTTTAGCAAGCAGTCGTAGTTGGTTGCGCTATAAATTACCTAAACGATTAGTGCGCTGGGATTCTCCTCAGCCTGTGTGCATTGGACAAAAACAGCGTTGGTTTTTGTTACAGTTAATTTCAGATGATAAGCAAATTGGATTTGATGCTTGTGGTCATCCTGAGTTTGATGATTGGCGTTGGGTCACTTATTGGTACCCTGTGCGTCAGGTGGTGTCGTTTAAACGGGAAGTTTATCGTAAAGCATTAAAAGAATTTTCAGCAATCGCTTTTTCTTTAATGACGACAAATATAGAAAACAAAAGAAGTAAACGCAGTCGTCGTCCCGCCTTTTATAAAAATAGGTAATGTATTTTTCTCCCTAAAGGATTGTATATGTTGAGTCAGTTGCGTCATATCGTCGAACAAGTTGGAGAAGCAAAAAATTTAACGGCTGCTATGGAAGCGCTGGTAAGACAAACTCAATTAACTATGGCGGTGGATTGTTGCTCGATTTATATTACAGATAATAAGAATGAGCAGCTTAATTTAATGGCCAGTAAAGGTCTCGCCAGCCATGCGGTTGGTAGGACTTACCTTAAATTTGGAGAGGGAATAGTTGGCCTGATCCATGAAAAAGGTGAACCTTTAAACTTGGCGAATATCAGGGAACACCCGCGTAACCAACATTTGCCTGATGTGCAAGAAGATCGCTTTAACTCTTTTTTGGGCACCCCCATTATCCATAAACGGCAAGTTCTAGGGGTGTTAGTCGTACAGCAAAAAACACCGCGTTTATTCAGTGAATTGGAAGAATCTTTTCTGATTACCTTGGCGATGCATTTGGCCAGTGTGCTCGGTAACTCGGAATTACGTTTAGCGCTTGCGCAGTCCATGCAGCCGAGTGGCGCTATTCATCTACAAGGCTCTCCAGCTAGTTCGGGAATAGCGATAGGTAAGGCTTATGTTGTTCGTCCTGCATTCACCCTAGCAGAAGTACGTATTGAAAAAAGTCATTCAATAAGTAAAGAAATTTTACTGTTTGATATGATAGTCAAAAAATGCAGTGATGAATTCTCAGACCTTGCTTTAACTTTAAAAGATCAATTATCAAAAGATGTATTTGCGTTATTTGATATCTATTCTCATGTATTAAAAGATAAACTCTTCTTGAACGCAATTCGCGCGCAAATTAATGAGCATCAACTGAGCGCGTCAAGCGCGATAAAAGTGGTTGCTGAATCTTATATTAAACAATTTGAAGCGATGAGTGATAACTACCTAAGTGAGCGCGCTTCGGACATTAGGGATGTGGCACAGCGTCTGTTATACCACCTTACTCAGCAAGTCGAAGAAGAGATACCCTTACCTGATAAGCTTATTTTGGTGGCATCAGAAGTCACCTTGTCAATGTTAGCCAGTATTCCCACCGATAAATTGCAAGGCATTGTTTCGATTAAAGGCGGTGCGAGCTCTCATGTTATCATTTTGGCGCGTGCGTTAGGTATCCCAGCTGTAGTCGGATCGCCACTTCCATTAGATAGTATGAATCAAAAAGATGTAATTATTGATGGCTACTCAGGTTGTACTATTTTATTTCCTGACCACGTTTTACTGAGTCACTACCAGCTTTTATTAGACGAAGAAAATGAACTCAAGAAATTAATTGAGCAGGGAGAATGTAAAAGTGCGACGACGTTTGATGGTCATAAAATTTCGATTCTACTTAACACGGGATTAAATGCTAATCAGCATGCCACTATTGTCGGCCATTTTGAGGGGATCGGCTTATACCGCAGTGAACTGCCTTTTATGCTAACCACTTCATTTCCGACGGAGCAAGAGCAAACGCACTCATATCAAGGGTTATTAAGTCAGTATGCGCAGATGCCTGTTACCATGAGAACCTTAGATATCGGCGGTGATAAACCACTCAGTTATTTTCCTATTGTGGAAGAAAATCCCTTCCTTGGCTGGCGAGGTATTCGCTTAACCTTAGATCATCCAGAAATATTTTTAGTACAAATCAGAGCCATGTTAAGAGCCAGTCTAGCACATCAGAATTTACGCATTATGTTGCCTATGATCAGCGCAATAGAAGAAGTGATTGAAGCTAAACGTTTGATTGTTAAGGCATGGCGAGAAATTTTAGATGAGTTCAAGTTAACCTCTGATACTTTTCCATTACCTGATATAGGTGTCATGGTGGAGGTTCCCGCTTGCATCTTCATTATTCCGCAATTAGCGGAAATAGTCGATTTTGTCTCAATTGGCAGCAATGATTTAATTCAATATCTGCTTGCTGTGGATCGCAATAATAGTCGTGTTGCAGCGCTTTTTGATAGCTATCATCCTGCTGTTTTACATGCTTTAAAACTTATTATTGACAGCTGCCATCGTTATCATCTCGAGGTGAGTCTCTGTGGTGAGCTTGCGGGGGATCCTATTGGTGCATTGATTTTATTAGGAATGGGTTATAACCGTTTAAGTATGAACGCAACCAATATGGGAAAAATAAAATACTTGATTAATGCACTTTCTCGCAAAGAATTAGCACAATGTGTTGAACAAGCTTTAGTAGCCCAAAATGGCGCTATGATCCGTGCTATTTTTGTTGATCACCTAGAAACCAAAGGATTGGGAGGATTTATACGCGCAGGTAAATAAAATCAACATTACGCTTATTTAGCTCAAATTAGCCTTCACTGCGAAAGTAGTGGAGGCTTTTTATTGTGCGTTAGGTTGAGGGGCTATGGCGCTTTCTGTTCTGTTCGGGAAAGTTGTAAGTGCAAAATGTTTGGTTAATATACTATTTGAGAAACATATAGTTTGACAGCCAAACTAAATGCTGTAACTATTACCCAAGATATTTTGATGCAAAGGAAGCCAATGAGTAAATCAACACATTCAATCGCCTTATGGCAGCACAAGCATGATTTTTCACAAACGAATAATCATGGCGAACGAAATACACTTTATGTTTTGTATCTGACCGTGATTACTATGCTGGTAGAAATTATTGCCGGTACTGTGTATGGCTCGATGGCATTACTGGCCGATGGCTGGCATATGGGAACACACGCTGCGGCTTTTTTAATTACCTTGTTTGCTTACTACTATGCACGGAAAAATAAAGATAATCCGCGTTTTGCTTTCGGAACAGGCAAAGTCAGCGTATTAGGGGGATTTAGTAGCGCCATCACACTTGGCTTAGTCGCTTTGATCATGGCTGTGGAATCTGTGCTGCGTCTATTTAATCCTGAACAAATTCACTTTCAGGAAGCTATTTTAGTCGCCACATTAGGTTTGCTGGTAAATGTGGTCAGTGTGTTTCTGCTTAAAGATAGTCACTCCCACTCTCATGAACATCCCCATGCTCATGAGGAACATGCCCATCGGCATGAAGATGATGGGCAAACACCCGCTCATGATCATAATTTACGGGCCGCTTATTTTCATGTGCTTGCTGATGCTCTCACCTCAATTTTAGCGATTACGGCGCTATTAATGGGACAATATTTTGCCTTAAATAGTTTAGATCCTATTATTGGTATTGTTGGCGCAATCATTATCAGTCGTTGGTCATGGGGACTTTTAAAACAGATGGGGCCGATTTTACTGGATAAAAGCATCGACACTGACTATCAAGCCAAAATCATTAAATTGATTGAAGATAAAGAAGATCATCAGGTTGCTGATATCCATATCTGGTCAATCAGTGCTGACCATTATGGCGCAGTGATTTCAATTGTATCGCACCACCCCTTTAGCGTTGAATATTATAGAAATCTGTTAACCCCATTTACGCGTTTAAGCCACCTCACTATTGAAGTAAATACTTGTACCCAGGTAGAATGTTTGCAAGCCCATTGAAGTGATTAAATAATGAAATCTACTAAAGAAAAACTTAACCATGCCTTTATTGAATTTTACGAGAAGTTCTCGGCATGGGAGCTTGATAGCGTTAAAAATAGCGGTCTTTCTCTAACCTTGGTACATGCGGTTGAAATTTTAGGTGCATTTGGTGCCATGCCCATGAAAAAACTGGCCGAGAAAGTGGGGGTTACGACGGGGACATTAACAGTCCAAGTGGATAAACTGGTCGACGCGGGGTTAGTGCAGCGTATTCCTCAGCAAACTGATCGGCGTTCAATTTTTGTTGGCCTAAGTGAAAAAGGGCGAGCACTTTTCGCTGAACACGATAATTTACACCTACAACTGACCACTCAGTTAACGGCCTCTTTTTCTGATAAAGAGATCTCTCAACTATTAAGTCTATTTGATCGTATGAATACTAAATTCTGAAATCACTTATAAAATTAATAGGAAAGCCCGCCTTATTTATAGTGTGGGCTTTTTTTTGTACTAAATTTAGCTGTTTAGCGAAATAGCAGTTTGTCGTTACGCCTGCTTATTACTCTTGTGCGCTGCAAAGTTTACAAATAATTATTGGCATATGCCATTTATTCGGTTAAGTTAGCGGTACTAGTTATTATTGAGTGTTTCAATGCGACCAAAAATAAAGCGTCATATCTGTGCACATAACTGTGCCAAATTTAGTTTATTTAAGCCTAATGGCGTAGCAAGCTCCGTTCTTACTAAAATAAAAATTGAAGCCGATGAGTTTGAAGCAGTTCGCTTGGTCGATCTTGAAGGACTTTCGCAACAGGATGGCGCGCAGCAGATGCGCGTTTCTAGGCAAACATTTGCCAATATATTAAAAAGTGCTCGTAAAAAAATAACGTCGGCATTAGTCAATGGTGATGCGCTGTTATTGGGTTAACTCACTTATAAGGGATCAAAATGATTTATGCAATTGCCACCACAGAGAGCAAACTTGCTCATAAATTTTCAAAAACGGAAATTTTTACTTTTTATAACGAGCAAAAGGAGGTGATCGCTGTTTATAAGAATCCCGCTTTAGGTATTCCCGGCTGCTCTGCTAAAAAATTAATTATTGATCTGCTTCATAAAATGGCTTGTGATGTAGTCATTGTTAGAAAAATCGGTGAAAAAACCTTGGCAAGGTTATTAAATGCAGGTTTTAAAGTGGAGCAGGGTAATACGCGCAATAGTGTTCTAGAATTACTAGAAGATGCAAGGTTGCATAAACATTCTTTAACCAGTCCAGAGCAGGGCGTAAAGAGTAAATGTAGTTAAGGGGAAAAACAATGGTATTTATTATGACTTTTTTTGTTTTTTTGCTGGTGGTTGTGGCGATGGCAGTCGGCGTTATCTTTGGACGAAAACGTATTCAGGGAAGTTGCGGTGGCCTTGCTACTGTTGGTATCGATAAAAGCTGTGATTGTGAAACGGTCTGCGATCAGGATCAGAGTTTGTATCAGATATCTGAGCCGACAGTCCGAGATCAGTAATATTCATCTTATTTTATATTGAAGTAAGAGCTGTTGTGACAAAGCCACATTGGGTCTAATCGTTGACATTTAGTTATTCTATTTAACTTCCGCGCGTTTTTCTTCTATACTGCCTGCATCTTGTCGGAGCGCCTTAGGGCTGAGACCACGGATATAAATAAAATAATTTATATCTTTATGTGGAATCCGTGGAACCTGATTGGGGTAATGCCTGCGAAGGGAACAAGGTGAAGACGCTTATGATCGGCGCTCTTTGCACTTTCCACTGAATTTTCGACAAGCACTCTTTTAACTATTAAAGGAAAGAATGCTATGTCTAATCAAGTAAACTCAAATTTAAAAACGATCAGTCGTAAAGGACTGTCCCGCAAAGAATGCCGCCTCGCTGCGCAGAAATATATTCAAAATCTAAATAATGAGTCCTATCCTAATTCTGAGAAGATTTATATTAAAGGTGAAATTCATCCCATTAAAGTCGCGATGCGACAAATTCATCAGGCAGATACATTTGTCAGTGGCAGTGATGAAAATCCTGTTTTTGAGAAAAATGAGCCCATTCCTGTTTACGATCCATCGGGTCCTTATACGGATCCTAACAGTAAAATTGATGTGCATATTGGGCTAGCCAAATTGCGTGAAGCTTGGATAACAGCTCGTGACGATGTGGAAACATTAGATAATGTGAGCTCCGATTTTGCCAATGCGCGTTTGGCCGATCACTCCTTGAATGAGTTGCGATTTGCACATATACCTAATCCCCAGCGTGCAAAAAAAGGGCGTTGTGTGAGTCAGATGCATTATGCTCGTCAAGGAATTATCACGCCAGAAATGGAATATGTTGCTATTCGTGAAAATATGGGACGGGATCGCATAAAATGCGAAGCGTTGCATTTTCAGCATAGTGGTCATAGTTTCGGTGCCAATCTACAGGAAAAAATTACGCCTGAATTTGTTCGTCAGGAAGTCGCTAATGGTCGTGCCATTATTCCTTCTAATATTAACCATCCTGAACTTGAACCGATGATTATCGGCCGTAACTTCCTTGTAAAAGTAAATTCAAATATTGGTAACTCCTCCGTCAGTTCATCTATTGAAGAAGAAGTTGAAAAATTAGTTTGGTCAACCTTATGGGGAGGCGATACGGTGATGGATCTGTCAACGGGACGAAATATTCATGAAACCCGTGAATGGATTTTGCGTAATTCGCCAGTACCAATCGGCACTGTGCCTATTTATCAAGCACTTGAAAAAGTCAATGGGGTAGCAGAAAACCTTACTTGGAACGTGTTCCGCGATACCTTAATTGAACAGGCTGAGCAGGGCGTTGATTACTTTACTATCCATGCGGGGGTATTACTGCGCTTTGTGCCTTTAACAGCGAAACGGGTCACTGGTATTGTTTCCCGTGGTGGTTCTATTATGGCGAAATGGTGTTTATCGCATCATAAGGAAAACTTCGCTTATCAGTATTTTCGTGAAATTTGCGAAATTTGTCAGCAATATGATGTGGCACTTTCTTTAGGTGACGGCTTGCGTCCTGGATCTATCGCTGATGCCAATGATCAAGCGCAATTCGCCGAATTAGAGGTACTTGGTGAATTGACTAAAGTTGCTTGGGAATATGATGTGCAGGTGATGATCGAAGGACCGGGTCATGTACCGATGCAGATGATTAAAGAGAATATGGATAAACAGTTAACAGACTGCTTTGAAGCGCCTTTTTATACGTTAGGACCGCTGACGACTGATATTGCGCCGGGTTACGATCATATTACTTCCGGCATTGGTGCGGCGCAAATCGGTTGGTATGGCTGTGCTATGTTATGTTATGTCACCCCTAAAGAGCACCTCGGATTACCGAATAAAGATGATGTCAAAGTAGGATTAATTACTTACAAATTAGCGGCACATGCTGCTGATTTAGCCAAAGGACATCCAGGGGCACAAATTCGCGATAATGCTCTGTCCAAAGCACGTTTCGAATTTCGCTGGGAGGATCAGTTTAATCTCGGTTTAGATCCGGTTACTGCACGTGAATATCACGATCAAACACTACCGCAGGAATCAGGTAAAGTAGCGCATTTCTGTTCTATGTGTGGTCCTAAATTTTGTTCAATGAAAATTTCTCAGGATGTACGTGATTTTTCCAAGCAGTTAGAAGAAGGGGAAATCTCGGTGAAATTACTTGATGAAACGATTACTATTTCCGTTGAAAAAGAGCGGGTTGAACAAGGGATGGCAGAAAAAGCGCAAGAATTTAATAACGCTGGGGCACAAATATATCAGCCTATTTCACAAACAGAGAAGGTCTAATATGAGTCAACTTGTTTGGACGATTGGCAATTCAGATTGTAGTGCAGGGGCAGGGATCCAAGCAGATCTCCATACTTTTAAAGACTTAGGCGTAGATGGTTGCAGCGTCATTAGCGTCATCACGGCACAAAACTCCTTAAGAGTTAGTTTAGTCGAAAGCGTTTCTGAGCAGATGTTTGCTAATCAGTTAGATAGCTTAGCTGAAGATAAACCCGCAAAAGTGATTAAAATTGGCCTGCTTGGCAGTGCTCGTCAGGTGCAAATTCTCGCCGAAAAATTGATCAGTTTTAAAGGATCTTGGGCGCTTGCTCCCTATGTTATTTATGATCCGGTGATGCTTGATCCCAGTAGTCACAATATGCAAGAAGAGGGCATTATTGATCTAATTAAAACGCAATTGCTACCGCTGATTGATTTGTTAACCCCCAATGCAAGTGAGCTGCTGGCTTTATCTGGCCATGCCTTAATCAGCGGTGAGTCATTTAAACCTGCCGTTGACAAGTTAATCACCATGGGCTGTCAAAGTGTATTAATTAAAAGCGGGCATTTTTCACCTGTTGAAGGTATCGCGTTAGATTACTGGAGTGATGGTCAGCGTGAAATTGCGCTAAGCAGTGAGCGCTTAAGTGATGTGCACAGCTATGGCAGTGGCTGCACATTCGCTAGTGCGATTGCCGCCGCCATCGCATTAGATTATTGTATTGAAGATGCCCTCGTGATTGCTAAAGCTTACCTTAACCAAGGGTTAAAAGCGGCCAAACCCCTTGGCAGCGGTGAAGGGGCGGTGGCGCACTGCGGCTGGCCAAGTAATAAAAGCGATTTTCCCGAGATTGTTTTGCCGGAATCAAAAATAGGTTATGAATTAGATCTTCCCGGGACACTGGAAGCGGGGATTGGTTTTGCCTCCTGCGGTACCCTAAAGCTAGGGCTCTATCCTGTTTTAGATAGCATAGAATGGTTAGAAAAAGTGCTTAAGTTAGGCGTGCAAACGGTGCAATTGCGTATTAAAGATAAAACTGATGTACAAGTTGAAGCGCAGATTATTGACGCAATTGCTTTGGCTGAAAAATATCAGGCGCGCCTGTTTATCAATGATTACTGGCAACTGGCGATTAAACATCAGGCCTATGGCGTGCATCTTGGGCAGGAAGATATAGAGCTTGCTGATTTGGCGATGATTGCCGATGCGGGTCTGCGTTTAGGGCTCAGTTCACACGGTTATTATGAACTGCTGCGCGCCAAGCAGTTAAAACCAAGTTATATCGCTTTAGGCCATATTTTTGCAACACAAACTAAAGAGATGCCCTCGCAGCCCCAAGGTTTAAAATGCTTGGCGCAATACGCTCAGCTATTAGCAGATATTCCCACCGTGGCGATTGGCGGTATTAATTTACAGCGCGCGTCTGCCGTGTGGAATACAGGTGTGGGGAGTATTGCGGTAGTGACTGCGATTACGCTAAGTGATGATCCCAAAGCGGTCATTGATTCATTTAATCAAGTGATGCAATAACGGTATTCTTCACTCACACCATTAGGCCAAGGTCACTATGCTAACTGAATCTGAAATATTACGTTATAGCCGTCATCTGTTACTCGAAGACGTGGGAGAGATAGGGCAGCAAAAGCTTAAAAATGCCAAAGTACTGATTATCGGTATGGGCGGATTAGGCAGCCCTGCGGCTATGTATCTAGCTGCTGCGGGTGTGGGTACGTTGGTTATTGCTGACTTTGATCAACTTGAGGTGAGTAATTTACAACGCCAGATAGGTTACCAAACAGCGGATACCGGTAGCGACAAAGTCAAATTGATGAAACAACGGCTTAATAGCATTAATCCGGAAATAATCGTGCGTTGCATTAATCGGAAAATGGATGCAGAGCAATTATCGCTTGAATTAATGATGGTCAATTTGGTACTCGATTGCACTGATAATATGCATTCTCGGCACCTGATTAATGCTGCTTGCGTGCAAGCTAAAGCCTCCTTAATTGTAGGGGCTGCCATGCGCTTTGAAGGGCAACTTATCTTTTTTGATCATAATCAAAGTGACGCTGCTTGTTATCACTGTTTATTTCCAAAGAGTGAAGAGCAGGTACTTAATTGTAGCAATTCAGGCGTTATTGGACCTGTTGTTGGCACTATCGGTACGATGCAAGCGCTCGAGGCGATTAAATATATTCTAGGGTTACCTTCAGGCATAAAAAACAGGTTGAAATTGTTCGATGGTAAAACCCTGGATTGGCAAACTTTTACAGTAACAAAAGATCCAAACTGTAGCGTATGTGGACAAAAAAAATGAATGTAATAGTAAATGGAAATATTTTTGAAATTGCTCCCAATAGTCGTATTGAAGGGCTTCTTAAAAGTTTAGATAAACCGCTTAATGGCAGCGCGCTAGCTGTTAATGGCGAAATCATCAGTCGCACTAAGTGGGCTGAATACAGACTTTGTGAGGGTGATAACATCTCCCTTTTCCAAGCAATAGCCGGAGGCTAAGTATGTTATCTAATAAAATAAACAGCAATGATCTGTTAGTGATTGGCGACAAAAAATTTACTTCGCGACTGTTTACAGGCACCGGAAAATTTAACGATCAAAAGACCATGGTTGCGGCGTTACAGGCTTCGCAATCACAGCTGGTGACGATGGCCCTAAAGCGCGTGGATATGGACCATAAAGAGGATGATATTCTTGCCCCTTTAATTAAAAATGGTTTGAATCTATTACCCAATACGTCTGGTGCGCGTAATGCGAAAGAGGCGATATTTGCCGCGCAACTCGCCCGCGAAGCATTGCAAACCAATTGGATTAAACTCGAAATTCATCCGGATCCTAAATATTTATTGCCCGATCCTATCGAAACTTTAAAAGCGGCTGAATTTCTAGCTAAAGATGGTTTTGTGGTGCTGCCTTATGTGCATGCAGATCCGGTTTTATGCAAACATCTACAAGCAGCTGGGTGTGCCGCTGTGATGCCATTAGGTGCGCCAATTGGTTCGAACAAAGGCATTCGTACCCGTGAGTTTTTGGAGATTATTATTGAGCAGGCAACTATTCCTGTGATTGTTGATGCGGGCATTGGTCGTCCTTCAGATGCCGCTTTTGCTATGGAGCTGGGCGCAGATGCGGTACTGGTGAATACGGCCATCGCCGTGGCTGGCGATCCTATTGCTATGAGCCGTGCATTTGCTAAGGCTGTTGAGGCAGGGCGTCAAGCCTATCTCGCCGGTTTGGCGGGGCAATATCAGCATGCTGTCGCATCCAGTCCACTGACTGCTTTTTTAGAAGCGGGATTGCTAAAGGAGTCAGTGTAGATGAACTTTAGTGAGCACATAAAGAACTATCAATGGGATGATGTTCGCCTGTCCATCTATGCAAAGAGCGCGAGCGATGTAGAGCGTGCCTTGGCGAAATCCCGCCTAGATTTAGAGGATTTTAAAGCTTTGATTTCCCCAGCCGCAGCCCCTTTTTTAGAGCAAATGGCACAAAAATCTCAACAACTGACACAGCAGAGATTTGGTAAAACACAGCAGTTCTATATCCCCCTTTATCTGTCTAATATGTGCAGTAATATCTGTACTTATTGTGGTTTTTCAATGCACAATAAAATCCGCCGCACCACCTTAGACATGCAGCAGGTAGAGCAGGAGTGTAAGGCGATAAAAAAAATGGGTTTTGAGCATATTTTATTAGTGACCGGTGAATCGGAACGCACTGTCGGTATGGACTATTTTAAGCGGGTATTGCCGGTTATTAAAAAATATTTTTCTCATATCAGCATCGAGGTACAACCATTAGATCAAGAGCAATATGAAGAGTTGAGAGAATATGGGGTCGATGCCGTGTTGGTCTATCAAGAGACTTATCATCCGCTCACTTATGCACAGCATCACCTTAAAGGCAAAAAGTCCAATTTTAACTACCGCCTCGATACCCATGATAGGCTCGGTAAAGCAGGCATACATAAAATGGGGTTAGGCTGTTTAATTGGACTGGAAGAGTGGCGTACGGACTGCTTTTATGTGGCTGCGCATCTTAATTATTTAGAGAAAAAGTATTGGCAAAGCCGTTATACTCTCTCTTTTCCACGTTTGCGTCCGTGTGCTGGTGGCATGGAAATAAAATCTGAAATGGATGACAAACAGTTAGTACAGCTAATTTGTGCTTACCGTTTATTTAACCCTGAAGTGGAACTGTCGCTTTCTACGCGCGAGTCTGAATCCTTTCGGGATAATGTTTTACCTTTAGGCATTACTACCTTAAGCGCAGGCTCAAGTACGCAGCCCGGTGGTTATGCAGAACAGTCTGTAAAGGCGCTTGAGCAGTTTGAAATTTCAGATACACGTTCACCGTTGCAGATGGCTAAATTAGTTAAAAATCAAGGTTATGAAGTGGTCTGGAAAGATTGGGATCACAGCCTAACGGGACAATAATTTTTTAAAGAGAGCTGAAATGACAGATAAAAAAAGCCAACAAATGCCACAAAGTTACGCGACCTTAATCGAGATCAAGCAGGAGCCCACTGAGCTATGTAAAATATTAAAGCTTGAGAGTCTGGTCAGTGGCGGCGGTGAAGCAAAGCTAGCGATCAGTGAAGGTTACGTCTTGCTTAATGGCGAAGTGGAAACGCGTAAACGTAAAAAAGTTTATGCAGGTGATCTGCTCACTTTTAATGGTCAGCACTATCAAATCGTCTTGCAAGGACAAACCCAACCGCGCGAATTTGTCTTGCCGCTGCAAGATCCGAAAATGCCAGCAGCTGAAATAGAACAAGTCAGCGCGGGCGAGCACAGTGAAAATGTTATAAAAACTAAAAAAGCGCGTAGGGCGATTAGTTTTTAGCTGAATACGGTGAGCTTACGGCAGCGTAGCTCAACTTCCATTTTTTGTTCTGATTTAATACGGGTAACTCATCCATCAGGACTTAATTATGTCAAATCCAGAGCAACTTAGTAGCGTTATTATTGCATTTGAGCAGTGGCGTCACCATAAAAATGGACGTCAAACACCAGCCCTTTTACGTCAACAAGCGGTCGCATTGCTAGATAATTATTCTTCTAGCCGAATTACTTCGGCATTACGAATCAGCGGT
>NZ_JAHNZV010000139.1 GCF_022267535.1 Psychromonas antarctica | reverse complement strand
GGCGGGTACATCTAACAAATTGCTGATGGCCAAAGCATTACAAGCCGGTCTCTCTGCTGTTGGCTTGTCGCTTGCTGATGGTTATAGCTGTAAAGTGACACAGCTTGATCCTGAGTTAGGCGCAGTGGGGGTCTGTAGTGCCAATAACCCTAGCTTAATTAATGGGTTATTAAAGGCTGGACATCTACCTGTCATCTCATCTATTGGGATTGGCGAAGATGGGCGTTTATATAATGTCAATGCAGATCAAGCTGCGATAGCAATTTGTGAGCTGGTGGATGCAGAGCTAGTTTTCTTGTCTGATGTTGATGGCGTTTGGGATGCTCAGAAGCAAGTTATTCCTGAGCTAAACGCTCAATTAGCTGATACACTAATGGCTGAAAATGTAATTCAAGATGGTATGGCGGTAAAAGTAAAAGCGGCACTACAAGCCGCGAATAAATTAGGCTATGTAATATTAGCTAGTTGGAAAAACCCTGAAAATTTAGTGTCATTGCTTGCGGGTAAAGCAGTGGGAACAAAAGTCATTAAATAGAGAAAAATCATGGAAAATTTACTAACAGGTATGGAAATGTCCCAGCAACAGGCACTGGATCTGATTGCTCTGGGTAAAGATTTAAAAGCAAATCCGGGCAAATATAGCCAAGTATTAGCGGGTAAAAGCGTTGTGACTCTGTTTGAAAAAGAGTCATTACGGACTCGTGTGACATTTGATATTGGCGTCAATAAATTAGGCGGCCACAGCGTTTATTTAGATCAAACTAACGGCGCAATGGGTAGCCGTGAAGATGTTAAAGATTTTGCTGCTAATATTTCGCGTTGGGCTGATTGTATTGTCGCGCGTGTATATGACCACAACACGCTACTGGAAATGCAACAGCATTCGCGTGTGCCTGTTATTAATTCTTTATGCGATCTCTACCATCCTTGCCAAGCAATGGCTGATTTTTTAACTATTTCAGAGCAGTATGATGATGTTTCTAAAGTTAAACTTGCTTATATAGGCGATGGTAATAATGTCACCCACTCATTGTTTATCGCCGCTGCTATTTTAGGTGCAACTGTCACGGCAGTGTGTCCAATAGGCCACAGCCCGGATGCGCAAATAATGAAAATGGCAGAAGGCATTGCTGCTAAAACTGGCGGACGTATCAATGTAACCAATAATCTCGAAGATATTAAAGGTTATGATGTTGTTTACGGAGATACCTGGCTTTCAATGGGGGATACTACACCGCTTGCAGAGATCAAGGCTAAGTTTATGCCGTACCAAATCAACCAAGCATTGCTAAATTTTACTGGTATCAAACACGTATTACATTGCCAGCCAGCACATCGTGGTTTAGACATTACTTCGGATGTGATGGATGGTCCTGCTTCGTTGATTTTTGACCAAGCAGAAAATAGAATGCACATTCAAAACGCTATTATGCTTACCCTAATTAATAAATAATGATTGGCTTCAAAATTACTTGAACTTTGTTTTCAAAATAACCCGTCATTTAAGGTTTTTTGGAAACAATTTAGATCAAGTTATTGTGTGACGATTCATAAATAATAGAGAAAGGAAAATAAGTCATGAGTAAAGTTAAAAAAGTGGTACTTGCTTATTCTGGTGGTCTTGATACTTCAGCAATTATTCCGTGGTTAAAAGAAACCTATGATGATTGTGAAATTGTGGCTTTTTGTGCTGACGTTGGTCAAGGTGCTGAAGAGCTAGTTGGTTTGCAAGAAAAAGCCTTAGCATCGGGCGCTTCTGAGTGTCATATTGTTGATCTTAAAGAAGAGTTCGTTAAAGATTATATCTATCCAACGATGGCGACCGGCGCAATTTATGAAGGAACTTATCTCTTAGGGACTTCAATGGCTCGACCTATCATCGCCAAAGCGCAAGTCGAAGTCGCGCTTAAAGTCGGGGCTGATGCACTTTGCCATGGCTGTACGGGTAAAGGTAATGACCAAATTCGTTTTGAAAGCTGTTTTGCGGCGCTTGCGCCTGAGCTTAAAGTCATCGCACCTTGGCGTGAATGGGATATGGTCTCACGTGAAGATCTACTTGATTACCTTGCTGAACGTAATATTGAAACGACAGCGAGTGCAACAAAAATTTATAGCCGTGATGCCAATGCGTGGCATATTTCGCACGAGGGGGGGGAGTTAGAAAACCCATGGAATGAGCCGAGTAAAGGTGTTTGGACATTGACAGTAGATCCAATTGATGCACCCAATGAGCCTGAATACTTAACCATTAAAGTTGCCAATGGGCGTGTTGTTGCGGTTGATGACGTTGCATTATCTCCATATGCTGCGCTTATGCTGTTAAATAAAAAAGCGGCTGCTCATGGTGTTGGTCGTGTTGATATTACAGAAAACCGAACTGTTGGCATGAAGTCTCGTGGTTGTTATGAAACCCCCGGGGGGACAGTAATGGTGACTGCACTGCGAGGCATCGATGAATTAGTTCATGATAAGCCAGCACGTAAATGGCGGGATCAAGTAGGCCAAGAGTTTGCTCATTTGGTTTATGACGGTCGTTGGTTTACACCGCTTTGTGGTTCTTTACTTGCTGCATCAGAAGCATTAGCGAAAGATGTGAATGGTGAAGTGGTTGTTAAAATGTACAAAGGTCAAGTTACCGCTGTACAGAAGCGCTCTCCAAATAGTTTATACTCTGAAGAGTTTGCGACATTTGGTGACGATAATGTTTATGACCAAAAACATGCTGAAGGCTTTATCCGTTTATATTCACTGTCAAGCCGTATCCGTACGCTGAATAAAAAATTAAAATAAACATTCTAAGCTGATCTTCAATTCCTGTTTCGCCTAACCGTCAAGCAGGAATTGCTATTTATATCTGTTCTAATTTGTATATAAACAGAGAATGAATATAAATAGCAAAACAACTAATAAAAATTGATGGAGCATTAACATGGCATTATGGGGCGGGCGTTTTAGCCAAGCGGCAGACGTAAAATTTAAACTATTTAATGATTCATTAAAATTCGATTACCGTCTTGCCGAGCAAGATATAATAGGTTCAATCGCATGGTCTCAGGCACTAAGCACGGTTAACGTATTAACATCCGATGAGCAAATGAACTTAGAAACTGCATTAAATGAACTTTTAGTGTCAGTACAAGAAAATCCACAGCAGATATTACAATCGGATGCCGAAGATATTCACTCTTGGGTCGAAACTCAACTTATTCAAAAAGTGGGCGATTTAGGTAAAAAATTACACACCGGACGTAGTCGTAACGATCAAGTAGCCACAGATCTTAAATTATGGTGTAAGAAAACCGCTCAAGAACTGATTGTCCACCTCGATACATTAGAAGCAAAATTGATTGAGCTTGCACGCATTCATCAAGCTGTTGTCTTACCTGGTTATACTCACTTGCAACGAGCGCAACCGGTCACTTTTTCTCACTGGTGTTTAGCTTATTTGGAGATGCTCGAACGTGATCATAGTCGTTTAGAAGGCTGTATTGAACGTTTAAATACTTGCCCGCTAGGCAGTGGTGCATTAGCCGGAACCGCATATGCAATAGATCGTACTGCATTGGCCCATTCACTTGGTTTTGCTCGGGCGACGCGTAATAGCTTAGACTCAGTATCAGATAGAGATCATGTTGTTGAGCTAATGAGTTGTGCGACACTTTCGATGGTACACTTGTCGCGTATGGCTGAAGATCTTATTTTCTATAATAGTGGTGAATCGGCTTTTGTTGAAATGTCTGATTTGGTGACTTCAGGTTCATCACTCATGCCACAAAAGAAAAATCCAGATGCGATGGAGCTAATCCGTGGTAAATCAGGGCGTGTATTTGGTTCATTAGCGGGTATGTTAATGACATTAAAAGGATTGCCACTCGCATATAATAAAGATATGCAAGAAGACAAAGAAGGCTTGTTTGATGCGCTAGACACGTGGGGAGATTGTTTAGCAATGGCTGCTATGGCGTTAACTGATCTTAAAGTTAATGAGACACGCACGAAAGAAGCGGCGCAAGGGGGCTACTCCAATGCCACCGAGTTGGCCGATTATCTTGTGGCTAAGGGTATCCCTTTTCGTGAAGCGCACCATATTGTCGGTGTGGCAGTTGTGTTTGCAATTGAGAAAGCCGTGCCGTTAGAAGAGTTAACCGTTACCGAATTTAAGCAATTCTCTGACGTTATCGAAGACGATGTTTATCCTACGTTAACCTTAGAAGCAACACTTGCAGCGCGTAAAGCGCAGGGTGGCGTTGCACCAGAACAAATTGAATTTGCATTAACTGAAGCTGAAAAACGATTAATAGGACGTGATACGAAAGGTATTGTGATCAGAGACGCTCGCTTAACTGATATAGAGCGTATTGAATCAATGGTTAACTATTGGGCAGAAAAAGGTGAAAACCTTCCAAGAGTTAAATCAGATCTTGCTGAGTCACTATCTGAATTTGTCGTAACTGAGCTAGATGGCAAAGTAACAGCTTGTGCATCTGTACATATTTATGACACCGGCTTAGCTGAAATTCGTTCTTTAGGTGTAGAGCCTGGATTCGAAGGTCGCGGACAAGGCACTGCCTTGGTTAACTTATTAGTTAAACGTGCGGAAAAATTAGCGATAAAGCGTCTATTTGTATTAACTCGTATGCCTGACTTTTTTATGAAGCTTGGTTTTAGTCCAGAAAGTAAAGCAACAATGCCAGAAAAAGTATTAAAAGATTGCGCAATGTTTGTGAGCCAACATGCCAGCGACGAAAAGGCATTAGAGCTGAATTACAAAACAAGTATGTTGTTACATAAAGAAACGAGTAAAAGTTAACAATTAAATTTAGTTAAAAAGCGTGTTTCGATTACAATTTAGATTAATAGAAACACGCTTTTTTGTTTATCTACTCGTTACCAATCAAGATACATTATTCAGTCGCTGACTCGTACAGCAAGGCAAGGATCAAGCGATTTACCTCACAACAGCTGAAGTTGGCATCTTGAATGGTTATATCCATACAAGTTAGTTATTTTCAGCTAAATATTCATTCTTTAAATTAACATAATGTGTGGCAGACCGTTTTAGGAAAGCGAATTCATCCTCCGTTAGCGGTCTTGCTTGTTTCGCAGGTGAACCGACATATAAAAATCCTGATTTGAGAATCTTGTTGGGTGGAACCAATGAGCCTGCTGCCAAAATAACATCATTATCAATAGATACATTATCTAAAACAATTGCTCCCATACCAATTAAAACGCGATCCCCTATTTGGCATGCATGCAATACTGCTTTATGCCCAACCGTAACATCTTCACCTATATCTAAGGAGTACCCCTCACCAGTTGCTTCTCCCTTGCGTGCAACGTGCAAGACGCAACCATCTTGAATATTAGTGCGTTTACCTATCCTAATATAGTTAACATCTCCGCGTAATACACACATCGGCCAAATGCTCACATCATCAGCTAATTCAACAGCCCCGATAATGGATGAAAAAGGGTCAATATAAACAGCATCTCCAATGGCTGGATAATAATCTTGATAGGCACGTAATACAGGAAGCATAAAAACCTCAAAAGCTAACTAAAAAAGAAACTATACGATAAGAGTGTGTGGATAACAACACTCTATTTGTGGGTAACTTGTTTGTAAGTTGGGTATAAAAACCAATTGTAGAAATAACCTTATTTTATGTATAAAACACTTGCCAATGTGATCGATGTCTCTATAATGCGACCCCACAGACACGGGCTGCAACGCCAGTGACTGAGAATGAAAGAGGTTACTTTTAATGACGTTTAACGTTGATTGAAAGATTGAAATTTCTTGTTTTAAAAAGATTATCTTTATAAAACATTAAATAATAAGCCTTGACTAAGTTCGCTGGTAGCGTAATATGCGCACCTCGCCGAAAGGCACGCTCTTTAACAATTTAATCAAACAATCTGTGTGGACACTTATTGTTGATGTGATTTCAAAAAAATCAAAGTCCTTTCCTGTAAAGGCAACATCAATATAGTGACACACGAAATGATAAATTTATTTATCATTTCAGAATAATAAAATCACTTCGGTGATTAGTTTTAGTCAGTAGTATTGAGTCGTATCGAAAGATACACATTAA
>NZ_JAHNZV010000138.1 GCF_022267535.1 Psychromonas antarctica | reverse complement strand
CACAGTTCATCAGTGAGCATTAATCGGGGCATGGTAATCTCGTTGTATTTGTTTTTGGCGAAGTGAATTATACGAGATTACCTTCCACTTTTTTGCACAAAATTCAAACAAAGATCAACAGCCCCTAAAATGATTGGCTATTTTGAAAACAAAAGCGCAAGTAATTTTGAAGCCGATCCTAAATGACGGTCAAAACGAAACAGATTATTTACCACCCTATGGCAACTTAAAAACCGTTGGGCTTGGCCCTGTGATTTGAATTTCCGCATCTGTCGCTCTTGTTGTCGAGTAGCTGATGTGATAGCTCACACCCGTTATTTTCATACTGAACAGTTGAGTGTTCCACGCTTGGCATTAGTTCTTTTTTTGCTGCAGAGTAGCTTGCTAAGGAATCGTTACAAAATAACTTGTGCTAAATTGTTTTAAAAAACCTGAATGACTGGTTATTTTGAAAACAAAAGCGTAAGTAATTTTGAAGCCGATCCTCATTTATCCGTCACAATCTTTAACGGCGTACTTCCCTGCCGTTTTAGTAATCGCTTAAAGAAGCGCATCGCAGCTGCCTTACTCTTTCACTTCTGAACCAAATCACCACCTTGATCAACGGCTCGCCAAAGGCCATGTAATACGCCATTTATTTTGATGAAAACCTCATCCAAATACTAGGTATCTCCCAGTTGACCACGGTTCTTTTTGATCTGGTTACAATAGAACGCACCGTATTTTTTACACCCCCTAAGTTTCTAAATAAGCGGATCGATTCATAGCTGACAACGATGCCTCTAGCTGCGAGCAGTTCTTCAATATCACGAAAGCTCAGTGTAAATCGATTATAAAGCCAAACGGCATGGCTGATTATTTGGGCAGGATAACGGTAACCTGCGTAAATATTAGAATTATTCATCTGCAGATTATCGCACAACAGGTTGAGGTGTTGTTAACTTGACAGTACCAACCGATAATAGATATCTACTTACGTCAAAGTTAGCCAGTTAAATTTACTATCCTTATTTTTCAATTTTTTCTCTAGCTCACAAATCGACTCACCAGTTTCAATTGCTGTAGAGCTAGCAACAGTACGATAAATTTGATTTCTTAAATCGATATTTTCTTTTTTACGTTTAGTCATTTTTACCCAAATTAAGTTTTCAACAGCATTAGCATTTCAGACTGAAGATATAATAACAAGGTTAGTTAATTGGCATTACGGTTTAATTACCGCTAATCAAACTAGATACTAGCTCTTATATCTGCAATTGTTATAAACAGTTTATTACTTGCATCCTTAAAGGGTGTGAAGCCATATTTTTCATAGAAATTACCCGCACCATCTTTCGCATCAACAATGACAACTGGAAATGCGACCGTTTCACTGGCAGCTAATAGTTTTTTAAGCGCATCAATTAAAAGCCACTCTCCGAAACCTTTCCCTTTGTATCTTTGGTCAACAGCTAATCTAGCGATTAAACCACCAGACGTTACATTGTGATGTTTTTTTTGCAATTTTGCTGGCAAGCCCTCAGCATCAATAGGCGTCATTGTTAATGTATAATAGCCGATAATATGTTCAGGGCAGTGTTCATCCTCAAGCACAAAAGTACGAGTGTTGTCTTTTTTAGCTTGTTGACTTGCCATTATTTTTAGGTAATTGTTTAACGCATTGATACCACAATCAAAGCGGTTCCGATCGTGCTTAACTTTTTCTAATTGGACAGTGTTCATTATTGTTTTTTGTCCATATAGCGTAAGGTTGCTTGCTGTAATTTATCATTTGGTTTTGCTGGTTGATCTAAAGCATTCATTAATGCCGTTGCATCTTTCTGACTTAATTTAAGGGATCTTTCACGTTCCATAATTGTTTTTGCTTTTTCTAAAGCGGCACTAAGTACAAATGAGTTAATGCTAGACATGCCAGCAATAGCCGCAGCTTGTGAAAGTAGCTCTTGCGTCTCAAAGTCTACACGAGCAGTAATACGAGGTAGTGCAGTAGCCATAATAATCTCCATGCTGTGTTAAAGTGGCACATAAACAGTATATTATAATTACAGCTTTTTTGCAAAGACAAGTGCCAAAGTGGCACGTTTTGGTATTGTCAACTTATGTGACCAGAACGACTGAAGGCTATTAAATTAGCCTTAATCTAAATTTTGGACATAACTAACCCACATCTATTCAGAAAATGAGCGATCACGGAATGCTCGATAGTGCTTCACTTGCATTAAGGAGTCGTTACACAATAACTTGCGCTAAAAATTGTTTTCAAAAAGCCTAAAATGACTGGCTATTTTGAAAACAAAAGCGCAAGTAATTTTGAAGCCGATCCTAAATGACGGCCAAAACGAAACAGATTATTGACCACACCGTGACAACTTAAAAACCGCTGGGCTTGGCCCTGTGATTTGGATTTCCGCATCTGTCGTTCTTGTTGCCGGTAGGCTGATGTGAGATTATTTTCATACTGAACAGTTGAGTGTTCTACGCTTGGCATTAATTCTTTTTTTGCTGCAGAGTAGCTTGCTAAGGAATCGTTACAAAATAACTTGTGCTAAATTGTTTTAAAAAACCTGAATGACTGGTTATTTTGAAAACAAAAGCGTAAGTAATTTTGAAGCCGATCCTCATTTATCCGTCACAATCTTTAACGGCGCACTTCCCAGCCCTTTTAATAATCGTTTAAAGAAGCGCATCGCTGACATCTTATGCTTTCGTTTCTGAACCAAAATATCTATCTCATCGCCATCTTGATCGACTACTCGCCAAAGGTAATGCAATACGCCATTTATTTTGATGAAAACCTCATCCAAATACCAGGTATCACCAAGTTGACCGCGATTCTTTTTTAGCTGGTTACAATAGGTATTGCCGTATTTTTTACACCCCCTAAGTTTCTAAATAAGCGGATCATTTCATAAGTGACAACAATACCTCTAGCTGCGAGTAATTCTTCAATATCACGAAAGCTCAGTGTAAATCGATGATAAAGCCAAACGGCATGACTTATGATTTGTGCAGGATAACGATAACCTGCGTAGATATTAGAATTTTTCATCGGCAGATTATCGCACAATTGGCTGAGGTGTTGTTAACTTGACAATACCCAGCAGAAATATTCAATATCATGCTGAATAACTAACTTTTACTGCGCATTGAAAACAACAAAAGCTACATTTTAATGCGCATAAAATAGCTAACAGTTGCATTTTAACGCGCATTAAAGTGTAATAGAGCTAATTAGTTAACTTAAAGAGATAACGATGCAGCGATCACGAATAAAAAAATTAATCGAATGGAAAGAAAAAGAAACGCGCAAACCCTTACTGATCGACGGCGCACGTCAAACAGGTAAAACCTACCTGCTGCAAAGTTTATTCGGAGAACAATTTGATAATGTATTGCGCATCGACTTTCTTGAATCACCAGAAATGGCTGACGCTTTTTCTGGATCATTAACACCTGAAGATATTCTTTCAAATATTGAACTGTTAACCAATGAAACATTTAACCCCACTACGGATTTACTGATTTTAGATGAAATCGGCGAATGCCAAAGAGCCGTAACTTCGCTTAAATACTTTGCTGAAAAAGCCCCCGAAATGTATATCGCTGCCAGTGGATCTAACATCGGTTTATTAAATTCATTCCCTGTCGGTAAAGTTGAGCAACATAATCTGCGCCCGCTAACATTTTATGAGTTTTTATTGGCATCTGGTGAAGCGGCATTGATAAAAGCCTTTGAAACGGAGGCTAACTCAGCACCTGCCCATACTAAGTTATTCGACAAACTAACAGACTATTATTTTACGGGTGGTATGCCTGAAGCCGTTAGCACATGGTTTGAATTAAAAAATAAAAGCATATTAGATCGTGTTGAAGCCGTCGAAAATATCCATGCAAACTTAATTTCAGGTTACTTGCGAGACTTTGGTAAGTACTCAGGAAAAGTCGATGCAGGTTTGATCGAATCGGTCTTTCGTAATGCTCCTTCACAACTTGCTTCGGTTATAGATGAATCTGTAAAACGCTTTAAATTTAAAGGCGTCCATGAGCGTAAATCTCGCTATGGCGATTTTGAAAGTGCGATCACTTGGTTAGATAAATGCCGATTAATACTCAAGAACTACCCTACTGAGGGTACGCCACGCAGTCCTTTAGCTGCCTACCAAAAAGAAAACAAAGTTAAGCTTTTCCTATTCGATGTAGGATTGCTCAATCATATGTTAGCCATAGGTTATAAAGAAATTAAACAACAAGGCTTTGAATATAAAGGCTACATAGCTGAAAATTTTGTGCAGCAAGAATTTGCAGCGCAAGGAATAGATCCGACATTCTCATGGGGTGATGCCCGAGCTGAGATCGAATTTATTGCAACAGATGACCAAGGTCAAATTATCCCAATCGAAGTTAAAAGTGGCAAACGGACTCGTGCCAAATCTTTACAGTCTTATATAACGAAGTGCCAACCCAATAAAACAATCAAGTTAACGGGTACACAAGGATCAACAGCATTAGAAAAAGAGAATATCGTGTTACCGCTTTATTACGCCCAGTATGCGGTTAGCCACCACTTAAAGTCGAGCCGATAAGTTATGCCAATATTTCAATATGGAACTACTGCGATTGATTGGGAATTTAAAGCAGATCCTAAATTATCAAATCATTACGTCACTGTAGAACGTGGTAAAAAAGTATTATTACGTGGACCCAACGTTCCGTTGGAAGAGCAACGAGAATTTATTCGCTATCGTGCTAGGTGGATCAAGAAGCGCTTTGAGGAAGTAAACCAAGCATTAAAAGAAGAGATCGTCACTGGCAGTCGAGCCGTATACCGTGGACGTTCATTTTATTGTGAGGTGATCCCTGCACCTGAACTAACAATACCGCAGATCAGCTTTAATCAAAGTCGCTTTAAGGTGCTATCACCCGAGGGAAGTTTTGTAAGCCTAAAACCATTTAAAGCCGCACTAGAGCGCTTTTACAAACAAAAGGCACAAGAGAAGCTTGGATCTAGAATTCGCTACTGGCAACGAGAAACTGGTTTGGAAGTCACCACTTATAAAGTTAAAAAATTTGAAGCACGCTGGGCAAACTGCACTGAAAATGATGTTTTAGAATTCAACCCTCGTTGCATGGAATTTTCTAACAAAGTAATGGATTACATCATTATCCATGAGCTTTGCCATAGCGTAGAAAAGAGCCACAACAAGCGATTCTGGCAGTTAGTTGCTAAATATTGCCAGAACTGGAAAGAGTTTCATGAAGAGGTTGAGCGATCTGGGATGGGGTTGTAGGGGTGATTAAGTTGAAATATAACTAATGGGGTCGTTCTAACCGGTGGATAATATAAAAATTCTAGATCGCTTTTGTGCTATTACGACTTAGAAACTTATAAATCAGTGTCCAATATTACTCAGTCACAACATTTTGGAGATTATCATCAAAATGGGATTTCATCCAACAAATGGGGGGGGCATGCTGTACTATGACGCAAATGAACAGCTTCCAAGTCCCGCTCCCACTCTTCGTTTATGAATTTATTCTCAACATTTCGATCCCCTCTATAATTTCCCAGAGGATATGGGTTGGCTAAACTATTCCGATATGCATAATAGATTTCAATGGCACCAATTGAATTAAGATGAGATAGCTCTCTAAGGTCAGAGGGTATTGTCAACTTATGTAACTAGGACGACTAAAGGCTATTAAATTAGACTTAATCTAAATTTTGGACATAACTAACCCACATCTATTCAGAAAATGAGCGATCACGGAATGCTCGATAGTGCTTCACTTGCATTAGATGACGGCCAAAACGAAACAGATTATTGACCACACCATGACAACTTAAAAACCGTTGAGCTTGGCCCTGTGATTTGAATTTACGCATCTGTCGTTCTTGTTGCCGGGTAGGCTGATGTGAGAGCTCACATCCATTATTTTCATACTGAACGGTTGAGTGTTCTACGCTTGGCATTAATTCTTTTTTGGTAGCTGAATAGCTAGCTAAGGAATCGTTACAATCTTTAACGGCGTACTTCCCTGCCCTTTTAATAATCGTTTAAAGAAGCGCATCGCTGCCGTTTTATTCTTTCGTTTCTGAACCAAAATATCTATTTCATCACCATCTTGATCAACGGCTCGCC
>NZ_JAHNZV010000137.1 GCF_022267535.1 Psychromonas antarctica | reverse complement strand
TGTATATCTATTATTGAAATGATCACGATCAAGCAATCATGGTTATCTCATATTCAATCACTTTATTACCAATAAAAACACTCACCTCATCGCCTACGACTCGGTGAGTGATTGCCATTCCGAGAGGGGAACTTGGTGTAACAACAAAAATTTCTTTTCCTGAAAATTGCACTTTTAAACCACCCGCTGACGGACCGAAAAAAATATATTTATCATTGTTTTCAAGATCACGCAGCACGACCAACGCCCCCAAACAAACAGCAGATGCCGTGCTGATATTCAACTTCAAAAAGGCAGCAAGATCGACAGCACACTCTTCCACGCGCTGCGATTGTCCTTGCGCTAAATATGATGCTTCTAATGCTAAAGTATCGTATTTATTTTCTGCAATATTTTCATTATCAGTTGCCGTATTATAAGCGCGTTCTGCTGCATCTACTGCGCATTGATGAGTAACTTCTAATGCATTAATCAGTTGCTTATGGAGCAATTTTTTATTCATACTTCACATCATTTATCTGCCCAGCATTAATTCTACATACGGCTTTCAGAGTACTCACTCTAGCGAGCAATTGTATGCATTCCCACGCAGCGCGAGGGAACGAGAAAAAACAGTTTAAAGACCCCATTTCTCAGATTAATCGTGGTGATGCTCATGATGTTCACCTTCATGATGCTGATGCTCATTATGTTCATTATGTTCATTATGTTCACCTTCATGATGCGCATCATGTTGTGCTTCCTGCAACCTAGCCAGCAGACGGCTTACACCCGTTTCCGTTTGTTCTTGTTTTTCTTCGTTTTCTAATGCTTCGAGTTGTAACATTTCGTTTTCTTCGATGAGTTTAGTTTTTTGCTCTTGAAGTTCACTGACTAGCTGCTTAAGCTGAATGTTTTTTTGGATTGTTTGTTCAATCAACTGTTCGAGTTGAGGTAGAGTATTTTCTAGCATAAGGCGCTCTTTTAGATAGAGGAAAGATAACCTGCAATTTAATCTAAAGTGACGCCTATTGCTACCACATCTAAGCAAATATTTTTAGTAAACGCTTTGATAAGCGGCTAGCGAGTACTAACAGTAAAATAACTAATGACCATGCAGAAAAACTACCACCTTGTTGTTGATAATCACTGTCAATATAAACGTCATCATAATCGCGACTCTCTAATGGCAATGCATACAGAGCAGAGCTATCATCGGCGCTATAAGTCGCCACAATGCTGTTAGAGCCAACTTGGTATAAATCAATCAATAGATCATAGTCACTAGGGTAATAGCCTTCTCTAAACGTCGTCATCACTTCATAGGCATCTTGGTCACTATCACTGTGAATGATAAAATTATCACTGCTGTAATAGTGGATCCAAGGCCCGCCATGCTCACTCAAATATAATCGAGCATATACCTCACCGAAATCATTATCGTCATAGCTATACATATCAGCATCAAAAATAACACTCAAGGTTTGGTAGTAACCATCACTATCAAAATCATTCCGTAATAGCGTTGTTGCATTATAAATACTAAATTCAGGGGAATAACCATTGCTTATTGACAGTGTTAGGGATCTTGCCTGAGGCGACATTTCAGGTAACAGTTGTGCGGCTTGTATTTCATTCCGGGTCTTTCCTGTTGCCTTGCCAGTCAGTTGGTCAGGTACAAGGATGGTATTATTTTGTTTAATAATCGTTGCTCGGCTGACATCATTGATTGTTTCCGCTAATGCGCCGTAAGAAATACTCGAACGCGTGGTTACTTGCTCATTCGCATTGACTTGGTTGAACAATGTCAACGATGCGCTAATGAATAAAGCATTAAAAATATTACCCAGAGGGGAGAAACCTAAGCGCAAACCCTTTATATTTTTTATTGTATTTTTCTTTGCAGCAGTGCCGATCTTTGTATTCTTCATAGTAAGCCACCTTAAGCGCAATAATAGAGTTGTTGTTATCTATTAAACCCTATTGAACATGAACCCAAGCTGAACAATTAAAAATGAACTTTAAGATGGCCTTTTCATCCGAACAAGTAACGACAATGAAACTAGAGCAACTGTTAAATTAGCACCAACAAAAAAATAGCGCTATCCCCTTAAAAACTGGCTGAAAATTTTGGGTTAAACTTAAATGAAGCGAAAATGGCCCACAGTTTTTAGTCTAGTTAATTAACTTAAAAACCGTTTTAGAATCTATTTTGGCAAAAAACCAGCAAAGAGGTATGGCTGTCCTCTGATTAAAAAAAACATTAAGTTGTTCACCTTCAATGGCACTCGAATGAAGAATATTGGCAAGCAATGCATTCAGCTCGATTGATAAATCATGGTTATCCTGGGTTTGCATTTTACCAAGCAAAACACCTTGATTTAACTGCACTTGACGTAAAAGAGGCGCAATTATTTTTCATCCCAAGTGAAATTTGGCCAGTTAGTTCGTTTCCAGATCAACATAACGCCCCTTCCTATTACTTTAATGATGCAAATAGATACATTATTCGCCTCACATTATGAGGCGAACAATGTGAGTAAATGCCTCATTTTGTGAATATTGCTACCTATCAATCATCTGACGTAAAACGACTGACAACTAAAATAGTTGATCAAGATATCGCATCTTTCGATTACACCAGTGAAAACGGAAGGCTGTCCCAGCTCAATATTATCACATTGAGACTCGCCGTATTGTCTGACACTGCACAGTAGTTAAAATGGCCAGCGTGCTGTTGAGCGTGAATAGTTCAATTTTTGTAGGTCAAATCCCTTTGAAAAACTTGCGTTTCAATCAAAAAGGCATGGAGGGCGTAATATTTTTTTTATCTTTTATTGATACCCATGAATCTTGTCGTTATACTTCCCATTTATCAATATTATAGTCAATGGTCGCAAGTGATATTCGGAATTAATTTATCAAGGAACTGTGATGACAAAGCAATACATTGTGAAAAATGGAGATACATTATGGGATATCTCAGCAACACACTTAGGATCTCCACTCGAATGGCCTCGCTTATGGCGCTTTAACAATCGTAAAGAGGTCATTGCCATTACCCGAAAACCTATTATTAATCCTGATCTTATTTATCCCGGGCAGAAGATACTTATCCCAATCCTTGGAGCAGCGGCATCAAAACCAAAACGTACAATAAAATCACTCGTCAAACCAAAAGAATCATTGCAATCGCAACTTCCAAAGATAAAATATCCAATTTCATTAAGTTTTAAATTAGATGATATAACTCATCCGCCAATCATGATACCTAATGCGATTGTTGAAATTAAAATGACAGGAAGCATTGCTCTTTCAAGTGTTGAAGCGTACCCAGTGAATTACGTGGTTAATAATAAAACCTTAGAAGCAAGCGTAACATCAGCTGCTAACCATGCGTTTGGATCGTTATTGGCTGATACACAATTAGCTTATGATACAAATACTAAAAGCTTAACCCTCGGCTCAAAAATCGTATCAAAAAGTACCACGCCGAATGTGCCTTCGACAGCGGTTGGTATCGAAATGGGCTCTCATTCACCAATGCCAAAATTGCAATTTGAAATACAGTTCCCGCATTTAAAGGGGAAAATAAACGAATTCAATTATATTGCAGAAAAAGTAAAATTTGTTCTAGAAGTTACTTTTATTAATGGGACTGCGACAGAAAAAGATGGCCACTCTTCGCCAAAACCTACTAATTCAACATCATGGGATAAAGTTTTTGCCATCGGTTTGTATACCGCGTCAACTGCTATCGTTGTCGGTACCATCATAGAGGATTATCTCACCGGCGGATTGGGCGTAACTGATGATCCTATTTGCTTTGCAACCGCAGCAGGATTATCAGCCAGAGGCGCGATACTTTGGGGAGGGACTAATGCGGTTGTTCAACGAGCCGTATTACCCGCAGTGATGAGATTATCATTATGGATTGTACCTCCGGCTACGCTCAGTTATGCCCATTAAATACGAGTCTAAAATGAAAATGAAGAAAAGATTGATTACTGTTATTACACTAGCCTCATGCTTGCTTGGGTGCTCATATTTTGAAAGCGAAACGGAGCAAGCCCTGCGCTTATCCAAGACATATCAACTTGAGATAAAAGCGGGTGATCCCAGTTTATTTTATCCTAAGCAATTCGGCGAACAAGGTACTGAATTATCACGCCTTAAGATGGAGGAAACAACTTTAGAGCAGGCTTCAGAAGCCCTTGATGGCATTGAAGACTCATTAGCAATCTATCCACCAGGTTTTGTTAGCTCCATTATCGATGCTATTTATATTTGTGGTCCTATGTGGATGGAAGGCGCTCCTGCGGGGGGAACATACGCAATAAAATGGATAATATTATCGAATAGTAATAAGCAAAATACATTACGTGCCGTACACCATGAATTAAGCTCATTGATTTTTATGCGTTCTCTATTTGTACTGATTGCATGGTCAGATCTTATGCCTCAAGATTGGAAGCCCGCCTCTTCAAACTATGAAGCCTTGACGAGGGATGTAAATTTACCCCCTGCTTATAGCGATGGTTTTTTGTCAGAATACAGTAAAACATTCATCGAGAATGATTTTAATGTTTATGCAGAGTTTGCTTTTTCTGAGCCAGCGCGATTACGATTACTCGCACAACAACACCCCATTATTGCCAAAAAGTTAGGGCTGCTAATCTCTGCGTATACAAATATTTCGCCTGAATTCAGCGATTATTTTGGTGATTATTTTGCTAAAACGGGCTTAAGTGAGGTTGCAATAAAGACTGAAAAAGCTGAATTAACATTACATTTAGATATTGATGTTGATAATCTTCACCCTACGATATCTCAAGAATAATAGTGTGATCATATTTCAAGCTCTATTCTTCTTGCAACCACGTTTAGAGATGACAATTGAAACGATAAAATGAAGAAAAGATTTATTACTGTTGTTACGCTAGCCACCTGCTTGCTTGGGTGTTCATATTTTGAAAGCGAAGCGGATCAAGCACTGCGCTTATCCAAGACATATCAACTTGAGATAAAAGCAGGTGATCCCAGTTTATTTTATCCTGAACAGTTTGATAAACAACCATCCAACCTTAAGATGGAAGAAACTTCATTAGAAGAGGCTTCGGAGGCCCTAGATGGCATTGAGAAAGCGTTAATTATTTATCCACCAGATTTTGTTCCTACCATTATTGATGCTATTTATATTTGTGGCCCTATGTGGATGGATGGTGCAGTAGCAGGAGGTACATATGGAAAAAAGAAACTAATTTTATCAAGCATTTCAAAGTGGAACGGTACAAAAGTTAATTATAACAATGCGTTACGAGCTGTTCACCATGAATTAAGTTCGCAGATATATACGCCCTCTATATTTACACGATTAGCTTGGTCTGCTCTTATGCCTCCTGATTGGAAATCAGCAGTTAATAATTATGATGCTTTAATGGTAAACCATGATTTACCCCCAGATTATAATTCAGGATTTCTTACTCAATATGGTAAGACCTCTACTGAGAATGATTTTAATGTTTATGCAGAATTTGCTTTTGCTGAGCCGGCGCGATTACGATTACTCGCACAACAACACCCCATTATTGCCAAAAAGTTAGGGCTGCTAATCTCTGCGTATACAAATATTTCGCCTGAATTCAGCGATGCTTTTGATTCTTATTTTGCTAAAACGGGCTTAAGTGAGGTTGCAATAAATACTGAAAAAGCTGAATTAACATTACATTTAGATATTGATGTTGATAATCTTCACCCTACGATATCTCAAGAATAATAGTGTGATCATATTTCAATCTCTATTCTTCTTACAACCACGTTTAGAGATGGCAATTGAAACGATAAAAATGAAGAAAAGATTGATTACTGTTATTACGCTAACCACCTGCTTGCTTGGGTGCCATCTTTTTTCATTGGTTTACATATTATATTGGTTTGTGGTGAATCAATTATATAATGTTTTCTGACTGCTTCTTCTGTATTTTAAAATTTTAATGTTTACATTCATATGGTTATCGCTTAATGCAGTGCCATTCAGACCTGACCCGAATGGCACTGCATTAAGCCTTCCCACCCTTGGCTCCTGTGTTTTTCCTCTGTTTTGGCGGGTGCCCATTTTTTAGAACATTAGCCCTAGCTTCATGCCTTGGTACCATTAATAAACTATAAGCTGA
>NZ_JAHNZV010000136.1 GCF_022267535.1 Psychromonas antarctica | reverse complement strand
CGTTGGTCAGGTAAAACAAGGAACTGCGATCCTGTAGGTGATGTTTACATTAACAAACCCTCAGAAGAAGAAGCAAAACTAGCTGCATAATCACAGTCAATCATTGCAACTATCTTGACAGCGACCGGTATGTCTAGATATCTAATATTAGTAGTCTTAAAGTTCGCTACGTTTCGACGTTCTAATTACATAATAAGGAGCACAACAATATGAAGGCTTTTTTTAGTAAGCTATCTCAGGCAATAATGTTGCCGATAGCTTTATTACCTGCAGCAGGTATTATGCTGGGCATTGGTGGTAGTTTCACCAATGAAACAATGATCAACGCATACCAAATTGACATACTGCAAAATGGTACCTGGTTAAATAGCTTCTTGCAGATTATGACTGCGGCTGGTGGTATCGTTTTTGCCAACCTACCCGTTATGTTTGCTTTAGCTATTGCAGTTGGCTTTGCAAAAGCTGAAAAAGGAGCTGCAGCGATTGCTGCATTAATCTCATTTCTAGTCATGAACGTTGCGATTGCTAAAACACTTGTTGTGGGTGGTTTAGTTAAAGGTGGTGCCGTTGTTCTTTTTGGTAATGCATATGATGGCCTATTAACCAGTACACTTGGTATTGGTGGGACACTAAGTATGGGGGTATTCGGTGGTATCATTGCGGGTGCGCTTACTGTTGTTCTACATAATAAATATCATGATGTCGTATTGCCAGACTACCTCGGGTTCTTTGGTGGTGCTCGTTTTGTACCTATTGTAAGTGCATTCTCAGCACTATTCTATGGCATTGCTTTAACGTTTATCTGGCCATTTATCGGTGCGGTATTCGGTTGGATTGGCGTAACGCTTGGTGATATGGCAGCATCTGGAAATGGTTATATTGCTTCTTTCATTTTCGGAATTATTGAACGTTCATTGATTCCAGCTGGACTTCACCACGTTTTCTATTTACCGCTATGGCAGACTGATATTGGTGGCACTGCAGAAATCGCAGGAAAAATGGTTCAGGGTACACAGAATATCTTCTTTGCATCACTAGGTAGCGGTGACTTCTCTCAATTCACTTCTACCAACTTTATGTCTGGTAAATTCCCGTTTATGATGTTTGGTCTACCTGCAGCGGCTTACGCAATGTATACGCTTGCCGATGATAAAAATAAAAAAGCAGCCGGAGGTTTACTATTCTCAATCGCATTAACCGCATTTTTAACCGGTATTACAGAACCTATCGAATTTACGTTCCTATTTTTAGCGCCAGCCCTTTATTATGCTATTCATGTACCGCTTGCCGGTCTTAGCTTTATGCTAATGGATCTTTTGAACGTTAAAGTTGGGATGACTTTCAGTGGTGGATTTATCGATTTTAGTCTATTTGGTATCCTTCCTGGGGTGACAGGAGTTGATAATAACTGGTTCTATATCCCGATTGTTGGTGTCGTTTATGCGTTTATTTACTTCTTTGCTTTCCGTTGGTTTATCGTTAAATACGATATTAGAACCCCTGGCCGCAAAGGTAGTGACGTTGCAGTTGTCTCTAAAAAAGATTTTAATGATGCAAAATCAAAATCTGGTAGTAGTGACATGGCAATGGCTGATGCAATGATTGAAGCGCTAGGTGGCAAAGATAATGTGATCGATGTTGATGCCTGTATTACACGTCTACGCATCACAGTAAAAGACGGTTCACTTGTAAAAGATAATCACTATTGGACAACTAAACTAGGTGCAAAAGGCTTAGTTAAAGTAGGAAATACAGGTATTCAAGCTGTCTATGGTGCACAAGCAGCAGGATATAAAACACAAATTAACACTCGTTTAGGAAAGTAATGAATATTGGTTTCAAATATCGCAGGATAGGCTCATTTCTGATTGATTTAGCGATTGTCAGAATGTTTGCTCAAATAGGCATCGGTATTTATTTGGGTATTGTCGCTTATTTGAGTAAAGGGGCTGGATTGTCCCTTTCTCCTGAAAGTTGGATGGCATTACCAATATTATTGCTATTGTCTGTCGTCGTGTTATTGGTGTTTATTGGTATATATATTGGTTATCATTGGCTCTGTTATAAGCTATTGGGGAATTCATTATCAAGGTATTTTCTCCATTTAAAAGTGGTTTCTACCGATAGCAGGGAGATGACTAATCGTCGTTATCTGAAAAGAGAACTTGAAAAAATCGTATTGTGCATTGCTACTGTTGGAATCTATATGTTTTACAGTGGTGCACAGTTCGTTGCTTTTGGGTATCTTCCTTATCATGATAAACGTAATAAGACTAAAGTTGTTGAATACTAATCAGCACGGTTAATATACTGCGAATAAATAAAACCCTTTATTTTTGTAATACCGTTCACTTAGGTGAACGGTATTACTTTTTAACTAAATACCGATTTTCAATTATCAAATATATTTTAGATTAAGATCATAAGTGCATAACTTGAATAGATAGAAAAGCCGTTCAGTTGAATATATGTCAATCTATTTTTCGTAAGCATCCGCCAAACTTCACCTGTTTGAGGAATAAACCATCGCATTTTTATGAATAAATTTTTTAAATATTGTTGGTTATTTCTGAGTAAAATATAAATCCCCTTTTTTATATAGGACTTGTCTCTGCTTTACCCCCAAGTTAGCGTAGTATTCTCTTAAACATTAATTATCTTATTAAACCTTTGTTTATAAAATTAATTTTGTTATATCAATGTAATAATAAATCTATTGAAACCCTCTACATTATTACGTTACGTAAAACAAAAATGGAGAGAAGAATAATGGAAAAAATTTCTGAATTTGTGGAACTGATTAATGGCTTTGTTTGGGGTGTCCCCATGTTAGTTCTTCTTTTAGGGGTGGGCATGTTTTTAACCATTGGTTTGAAGTTTATGCCGATATTAAATATAGGCAGTGCATTTAAACTGATGTGGAGTGGCCGAGAAGCAAGTGGCAAAGGGGAAATCTCATCCTTTCAAGCATTAATGACTGCATTATCTTCAACTGTTGGAACGGGAAATATTGCAGGTGTCGCGACGGCCATATTTATTGGTGGCCCGGGAGCCTTATTTTGGATGTGGATGACAGCGTTACTGGGAATGGCAACTAAATTTGCGGAGGCTGTCTTGGCGGTTCACTTCCGTGAAAAGGATGAAAATGGTGCGTATGTAGGGGGCCCTATGTACTATATCAAAAATGGGATGGGTAAAAATTGGGCTTGGCTAGGTACCTTATTTGCAGTTTTTGGTACGGTTGCTTGCTTTGGTATTGGTAATGCAGTTCAGTCAAATTCTATCGCGCAAGTATTAGAATCAAATTTTTCATATTCCCCCCTTGTTGTTGGTTTAGTCGTTATGGTTATAGCTGGCGGCGTTATTCTTGGTGGCTTAAAACGAGTGGGTAAGTTTGCGGGCGCACTGGTTCCGGTTATGGCTCTCGGTTATGTCACTTGCGGTGTGGTTATTTTGTTGATGAATGTTAGCGAAATTGTTCCCGCTCTGACAACGATTATTGAACAGGCTTTTTCACCCACTTCTGCACAAGGTGGATTTGCTGGGGCCACGGTGTGGATGGCGATTCGTTTTGGTGTCTCTCGAGGTGTTTTTGCAAATGAAGCGGGGCTTGGCTCAGCGCCAATCGCTCATGCTAGTGCGCAAACTAACAGCCCAGTTCGCCAAGGTTTGATTGCGATGTTGGGCACGTTTATTGATACATTAGTTCTCTGTAGCATTACCGGTTTAATCATTATTATTTCAGGCAATTGGACGGACGGTGCGTCGGGTGCTGCGCTTACCTCCTCTGCATTTGATCAGGTTATACCGGGTGTAGGTGGTTATTTTGTGGCAATAAGCTTAGCTATATTTGCCTTTACCACCATTGTTGGCTGGTCTGTTTATGGTGAGCGTTGCGCAGAGTATCTATTTGGCCCAAAATCGGTGCTGCCATTTCGCTTGCTATTTATTCTTGCCTTACCCGTGGGGGCGATTATGGATCTAGATTTTGTCTGGTTACTCGGTGATACGCTAAATGCGATGATGGCAATACCTAACTTAATTGCCTTGGCTGTGTTAAGCCCTATTGTATTTACGTTAAGTAAAAAATACTTTAGTAGTAAAGAGTCTTAGTTGCAGCCCCCCCTAATGAAATCACCCTTCTATCTTTTAGTAATGCTGTTTTGCATGCTAGAAGGTAGTTTATTATGACTCAATCTCGTCAATCACAAGTTTCGTTATCGGATACCAGTATTACTACCAACCCCTCTAAATTAAGTTTTCCTGATTACGTACATGTCTTAACCCTGATTGGAAGGGATTAATAGTTGCAACTGCTTAATGTTTTAACTCCATGAAGTTACAGGAATTTTAAATTCTTCATATAGCTGAGCTTTGTGGGTAATCAGGTAAATTTTTATCATTAGAAATTAAATCATCTTTATGATCGTTTTGGTTTATTAATAATGAAAAGAGTATTATGTTGTATTTACAAACACTTGGTTGTCTAGTTTTTTGCTAAAAGAAAAAGCAGCAAAAACAGCACCAACTGACTCGCCGGCGAGTAAGGCGTTAGATTTCAGAATGGAGAAGTAGATGCAGATAGCTAAAAGCGCTTTGGTTACAGGTGGAAATAAAGGTATTGGTTTAGAAGTTACTCGACAGCTTGTAAATTTAGGCTATAAAGTTTTTGTGGTCGCAAGAACTTTTGATGATTCTAAAATCCTAAATTCTAAGAATGTAGTCAAAAAGAGTTTCGACTTAACAAAAGTTGAGCTAATTCCTGAATTAATATCAGAGCTGGGAGAAATTGATATATTGGTTAACAATGCAGGTGTAATGCATTCAATTCCGTTTGATAACTATCCCCAAGATAAAGTAGATGAAATGTTAAAACTAAACATTGAAGCTCCTATTGCATTAATTCGCGAAATATCAAAAAGCATGGTCAAAAAAGGCTCAGGTAGAATTGTAAATAATGCTTCGATTGCGGGAGAAATTGGTCATCCAGACGTTTGGTATGGCGTTACAAAAGCAGGCCTCATTAATGCAACGAAGAGTTTTGCTAAAATTTTAGGGGCTAAAGGTATTGTCATTAATGTAGTTGCCCCAGGGCCTGTTGAAACTGATATGCTTAATGTCATTCCAGAAGAACGGAAAAATGCAATTAAAAGTGCTGTTTACACTGGCCGATTTGCTAAACCAGAAGAAGTGGCAAAAGCCATCGTTTGGTTGGCAACAGAATGTCCAGAATATATAAATGGAACATGTATTGATATTAATAATGGTGCTTACCCTCGGTGATTAGCCCATCAAATATAACAAATAAGGATAGGTGTCTCGCAGCCAACACTTAAAGAAAATTGCGATCACCCATTACTTTTGACTAATAAAATTCCCCTTCTATCTTTTAGTAATGCAGTTTTGCATGCTAGGAGGTAGTTTATTATGTCTCAATCTCGTCAATCGCAAGTTTCGTTATCGGATAGAAGTATGACTACCAAACTCCCTCTAAATTTAATCAATACCTTAGTCAAAATATAATAATTTATTGAATCTCAACTACAGAAATGAAATAACCATGCAATCATTAAAAGAGTCTGTAGATAAATTTCTTAATTTTAACGAATATAAAGTACTAGATAATTTAGGAAGTGTAAGAAAATCGATTGCCGATGATAAAGCCAAAGCTGAATATCAAACTTTCAATAAAACTCAAAAAATCAACTCTGACTTTGATAAGTTATTGAAGCTAGCAAAGAAAAAATAACGATGTAAAGGTTATAAAAGTTGATTAAGCAATTACCATGACCTATTTACAATGTAACTTCCCAAATTACTAGTTTGGGAAGTTGCTAAGTCTTGTGTCGTAAGGTCCCCCTTAAAATAACCAAGGTGAAGTTTCTTTTTTATGGTTTTTACAGTGAAATGAGTAGTTGGCCTTATAAATGACTAATACACTCACATCATTTATCTATACAAGCGTTCAGCATCCAGTTGGTATTATTTTGTACATAAATTTATAATGAGATTCATACGACTTCTAACTTCAATCGGATAATTAAATGATAAAAGAACCTAGGCTAACGGACGAACAGATCATCGAAGCGATACCTAAAAAGAAAGGTTACAGTCTAGGGGATGCAAATGGACTCTCAATTTTAATTAAACCAAACGGTTCAAAGCTTTGTAAACGATCAACTAACCCCATCTAACAATGCTTTAAAATAACTGTCACGATTTCTTTTTATCTTCAAAGAGATCATGTTATGAAAATTGCACCACTTACCCAAATACAACAAGATTGGCTTCATCA
>NZ_JAHNZV010000135.1 GCF_022267535.1 Psychromonas antarctica | reverse complement strand
GGTTGGCTTGCTCCCTCAGCGTTTGTTAAAACGAAATGATGGAATATAAGAATACAGGAGCCGTATACGAGGTCCGTACGTACGGTTCTGTGAGAGGGATGAGGCAAAAGCCTCACCCTACTCGATAATTGGGCTGATTTATGCATGACCTACTCTCGAGTAGGGCGAGTTTGCCGCTAGGCAAGTGTCACGAGCGGATGAGCTCTGCGAGTCCTGACCATCGCCAAGCGGCCCTCTTTATTATAAAGAATACGGAAAATCCCTGTTGACTATGTCAGCAGGGATTTTTTCGTTTAAGCGCTTAACGCGATGACTACTCGAACATGGGAAATAAAGAGTAGCCACGCAGTGGCATTCAAAACCTGTGATAGTAGGGGCGAGGTCAAAACCGCACTTTCAAATAAAAAAACAGGCCAGTTAAATAAGCGGATTGGTATTATTTTTTTGTAAGTACGACTGATCTTTTTGTTAAGTGCTTACGTAATGATAAGTACATTTTTACAGGGGGAGTAAATGAAATGAAAAATATACATAAAATGTTAGTTGCGTCCATAATCACCGGCGCGCTTGTTGGCTGCGGCAGTGATTCTAAAGATGATATTGGGAGTTCATATTTACGGGTTTTCCATGCCTCACCAGATGCACCTGAAGTTAATGTTTGGCTCGATGGTAAGCCTGCATTATTAGGCGTCGATTACCAGCAGAGCTCGGGTCAAATTCGTGTAGATGCGGGCAATCATCGCGTGCAAGTAGATGCTATTTTACCTGATGGATCTAGTTTAACAGTGATTCCAGAGACAAACTTAGATTTAATGGCTGATATTGAGTACAACGTGGTGGCGGCAGGCAAAGCTGCGCAGCTTGGCACTGATGATGTGAATGCTTTCACACCTAAGATTGTTTCCCGCAATGCACTTGTGCCACAAGGAGCTCGCGTTCAGGCGATGCATGGCGCTCCAGATGTGCCAATGGTTGATATTTACATTACTGCCGTTGATGCTGATTTAACAGATGTGCAACCATTTGCAAATGATATCTCCTATCTGGAGGTAAGTGAAGCCGTGGAAGTGCCTGCCGGTAGTTATCAAATACGCATTACCTCAGCGACCAACAGCAGTACCGTCTATTTTGATTCAGGTGCAGTGCAAGTTCCTTCTGGTGGCGATTGGTTTGCAGTAGCGACTTATAATACAGAAGCGGGGGTTTCTCCTGTTAATTTACTGGTCGATACCGGCTCTGATTCGCTAGTGGTTCGGGATAAATACAACGGGAGTAATCTACGTGTTGTACATACTATTTCTGATGCGCCAGGGGTAGATGTTTGGGTGAATGGCATAGCACCTGCGATGGGCAGTCCATTAGATAACTTGACCTTTAAAGGGTCTACTGATTATTTAGCTGTCCCTGCTGGAAACTATACTTTTGATGTCGCCGTAAATGGTTCGGATCCTGTTGCAGTGGTAGGAGCGCTTAGTCTTGATGCATCTTTACTAGCTGCAGTTAATTATACAGCGCTTGCTATTGGTAATCTCGACGACGCTGTAGATAACGATCAGTTATTGGTAGTTACTGACGATACTCGCCGCCTAGCAACAGCGGCTAAACTAAGAGCTATTCATACTTCAACCTTAGCGGGAAATGTTGATATTTATATCAGTGCTGATAACACGCCGAGTGACGACGATGTGAAGCTAAGTAATATATCTTATAAAGGTGATAGCACTATGCTGCAAGTTTCGCCCGGTGAAGTTTATGTGATAGTGACGCCTGCCGATGATATTAATACCATTGCTATTGGACCAGCATTGTTTAATTTAACAGCCGGTAGCATTACTACATTGGTTGCTATTGATGATCCCGAAGCGCTTACTGGAGTCTCAGTGATCAGTTTAGATGATTAAATTCATTATCAAATAATCCATCGTGTAATCTTTGGAATTAAAAATACCGTTCACAGCAATGAGCGGTATTTTTCTTTACATATACTTAAAAACACTAAAAATATTTTATCAACAGATTAATGGATTAGATATCTCTTTTAAGGGGGTGAAGGGGCCGGGCATTGTGTTTGTCGGATCAATAAATTATTACTTCGTGGTAGTGTCAAAACAGCTCCTTTTAGAGTTTAAACAGTAAAAATGTATGGAACACCTAGATTTTTTAGCAGTTCATATTCCTATTTATCTCAATATATTTTATCTAGTACTCATTCGGGTGGCAGTGCAAGGGGGCAACATCATTACGATGTTCTTTGTTAATTCTTTATCGGTAGATATTAATTCCCCGTAGGGCAAGTAAAATAGCACTTATCTTCGTTGTTATAAAACACCAATGTTAGAGTGGCTATGTTTCAATTTTATGCCTAGAAGCTAAATACAATTTGGCTTGCTGATTTTACATCTTGAAATATCGAGGGTGTAACGTGTAGGAATAAGGTGATAATTGCATAAACCTAAAAAACAGATACTCATGCGTATTAGATAAATAAAAGCTTTGAGTGCCTCAATTTGTCTTTAGGTATACAATAACTTCTCTCAACGGGGTGCTTATCTACAAGGCTGAGATTGTTGAACTAAGACTAAACCCGTATACCTGAACCAGATAATACTGGCGTAGGAATTGAGCTTATCAATACTACTTTTTAATGATTAGCCTCTCTTTCTATGCCTTACGCTACATTTGGAGTGCATAGTGAAAAAAACATTTCTTCTCATTGCTTTGTCAGCAATCATATCAATGCCAGCTGCGGCTGAAAAACTCGTTGTTTATACTTACGATTCTTTTGCCTCAGACTGGGGACCCGGCCCTAAAATAAAAAAACAGTTTGAAGCGAAATGCGGCTGTGAGCTTGAGTTTGTTGCTTTAGATGATGGCGTTTCAATTTTAAACCGGCTGCGTTTAGAAGGGAAAAACAGTAAGGCAGATGTGCTACTTGGATTGGATAACAATCTGATGGAAGAAGCAAAGAAAACCGGTTTATTAGCAGAGCATCAGGTGGATCTGACAAATGTGACGTTACCTGGCGGCTGGTCTGATAATGTTTTTGTGCCCTTTGATTACGGTTATTTTGCCTTTGTTTATAATAAAGAAAAGTTGCTTAATCCGCCAAGCAGTCTGAAAGAATTGATTGAAAAGCGTGGCGATCTTAAAATTATTTATCAAGATCCTCGAACTTCAACACCGGGACAAGGGTTGATGCTTTGGATTAAACATGTTTATGGTGATCAAGCGACCTACGCTTGGCAGGAACTGGCTAAGAAAACCGTCACAGTCACAAAGGGCTGGTCTGAAGCATATAATATGTTTTTAAAGGGAGAGGCTGATATGGTGCTTTCTTATACGACTTCCCCCGCATATCACATTATTGCTGAGGAAAAGAAGCAATTTGCAGCGGCTGGTTTTTCCGAAGGACATTATATGCAGATAGAAGTTTCTGCAAAAGTAAAAACCAGTACTCATCAAAAATTAGCGGATCAGTTTATGGCCTTTATTTTAAGTGACGAATTCCAGTCTGCAATACCTACGGGCAACTGGATGTATCCGGTGACAGATATTGTGCTGCCAAAAGGTTTTGATCAGTTAATCATCCCACATAAATCTTTTTCTTTCACTGCCGATCAGGTAGATGCTAATCGTAAATTGTGGGTCAGAGAATGGCAAAATGCATTAATAAACTAAGCCTCTTTTTTTGATGTCTATAAAATCAAAGACATTCCCTGGATTGGTTGCGGCGGGACTTATTTTGGCATTTGTAATAGCGGCTATTTCGGCTTTGCTATTACAATCGCCTGATTTAAATCTGGCGTTTATATGGCAAGATCCTTATTATCGACACGTTACTGCATTTAGCTTTTACCAATCATTCCTATCTACTATCTTAAGTATTGGCTTGGCGATTCCAATCGCCCATTCTTTATCTCGTCGCGCATTTTTTGGAAAGAAATTATTACTCGATTTATTTGCAACCACTCTTGTTTTACCTGTGTTGGTGGGCGTGTTTGGTTTACTTTCAATATATGGAAATAGTGGGATTATTGCTCAACTGCTGGCAATGGTTGATCAGAAATTACCTTTCTCTATTTATGGACTGAACGGTATTCTTCTGGCCCACCTGTTTTTTAATGTGCCTTTTGCAACTCGCTTATTGCTGCAATCTTTACAATCTATTCCAGTTGAACACCATAAATTGTCAATTCACCTTGGGATAAGTCATTGGAACAAGTTTAAGCTGGTGGAATGGCCTTGTTTGCGTCAGCAGCTTCCGCATGTATGCGGGCTGGTTTTTATGCTTTGTTTTACTAGCTTTGCGACGGTTATGGCATTAGGTGGAGGGCCAAAATCAACCACTATTGAATTGGCTATTTATCAGGCTATTAAGTTTGATTTTGATTTGCAATCAGGTGCGTTGTTAGCTTTATGGCAGATGTTACTCTGTGGCTGTATTGCGATAATAATACAGCGGTTTTCACGGCCAATACCGGTAGGCAGTGGTGCCGTTAATTATCGTTTCCCTTTATTTAACGATAGCAAATTTAACCGTTGCTGGGATGCTGGGTGGATTGCAATTGCATTAATACTTGTTATTCCTCCTTTGATATCGATAATTATTAATGGTATTAATTCTAAGTTTATTGACGTTCTTACAGGGGCCTTTTTTTGGGATGCACTTAAAAACTCATTGATTGTTGCCATTTTCGCTGCATCTATTGCGCTTATTGCAGGACTTTTTATTCTTATTACCAGTCGTTCTTGGCGCTTACTTGGTTTGAATTTTAGAGCGGATAAGCTGGAATTAATTGCGACCATTATTTTGGTTACACCCGGTCTGGTTATTAGTACCGGACTTTTTCTGCTGCTTAGAAATATTACCGATATATTTAGTATGGCAATTGTGATTGTAATTGCAGTCAATGCGTTAATGGCGTTACCTTATGTGATAAAAACACTCGCACAGCCAATGTTGCATATCGCTCAGCAGTATGACCAGTTATGTGCAAGCTTAGGCATGGTTGGTTTCTCTCGTTTTTATCAAGTTGAATGGCGGGCAATTAGACAACCAATCGTACACGCTTTTTCGATTAGTTTTGTTTTATCAATGGGTGATTTAAGTGCGATTGCATTGTTTGGTAGCCAAGACTTTAGAACATTACCTTTATATTTATTTCAATTACTTGGCAGTTATCAAATGGAGTCAGCTGCGGTTGTTTCATTGTTTTTGTTAGTGATCAGTGTTGTTATTTTTATGCTAGTCGCAAAAATAACGATTAATAAACAGCTTATCAATAAAGGGGGAAGGCAAAAATGATCCAATTTGATAATGTTAAGTATCAATATCAGCAAGAACAATTCTGTTTTGATTTTGCTATTTCCAAAGGGGGTATTGTTGCTGTATTAGGGAAAAGTGGGGCAGGTAAAAGTACCTTATTAAATTTAGCCGCCGGTTTTATTGAACCATTAAGCGGAGATATAAAAATGGCCGGTACTGTTGTTGCAGGTCAGTCAGTTACTAATGTATTGCCTCACCTTCGTCCTTTGGCGATGTTATTCCAAGAGAAGAATTTATTTGCTCATCTTAATGTTGCGGACAATATTGGTTTGGGACTCGATCCTCGACTTAAACTAAATAAACAACAAGGTGAGCAGATAATCGATATTTGCAAAAAGCTTGGTATTGAAAAATTATTACTGCGTTTGCCAGAACAGTTATCTGGGGGACAAAAACAGCGAGTTGCTTTAGCAAGATGCTTTGTACAAGACAAACCATTACTTTTGTTGGATGAGCCGTTTTCGGCCTGTGATCCTATTTTGCGTGAAGAGATGCTCACTATTGTAAGGGAAATGGCGAGCATACAAAAAGTGACGGTTTTAATGGTAACGCATCATATTTCTGATGCGATTAATGTAGCATCACACTTTCTCTTTGTTGATCAGGGCACGGTTTCAGTTTTTTCTGAAATAGCCACACTCACCAGTGCCAATCAAAACGCTGCATTAAAGAAGTTCGTACAAGCGGGTATATAGGTGGATGTTTAAATATTTGCCGCAAATTAAATGAGTGAATTACATTATCAGCGAAAAGAATGAAGAAAATAGACCAGCAAGTCATAATTATTGTAGAGTAAAGCAGCTGTTTGTATATTAATTATTCGTTCAATTTTTTTGTCGAAAAAAACACTTGCCAATGTCTATTCAATCCCTATAATGCGACCCCACAGACACGGGCTGCAACGCCAATGACTGAGAACGAAAGAGGTTACTTTTAATGACGTTTAACGTTGATTAGAAAGATAAGTTAACCGTTGACATTGTTCGCTGGTAGCGTAATATACGCACCTCGCCGAAAGGCACGCTCTTTAACAATTTAATCAAACA
>NZ_JAHNZV010000134.1 GCF_022267535.1 Psychromonas antarctica | reverse complement strand
TGAAAAGTATGCTATGTTTATTCATGCTAGCCTCCACGTTATATTATTGATATATATATTATGGCTCTGGTTGTAAAACTAACCCACGGTAGAGGCTAGCACCTTAGTGGGAAGTCATTATGTCTAAATTTCACTCCGATTTGTGAAATGTAAAAATGATTAATAGGTTGGTTGGGTGTTTTGCGCGATCCCATATCCAATGGATTTGCGAATCGACTCTCTGAATCGCAGCTGGAAATGGGGCAATATAAAGTTGGCTTTTGTATTAAACGGGCTTGGTTAATTTACCTATTTATCAGTGTCACGTTTTGAGCCTTTTTATCTGAAGTTGGGCTACTTAGTTGAATATTAAATTAACTGAATCAAAGCGTTTCGTTTCAAGTTAAAACAAAAATAAGCGTTGAGTTTCATGCAGGCTATGAGCTTACAAGTCGCAAAACTTAACAAGGCAAAGCACTGGACGCATTACGCTTTGTCGTCTTTTTTGCAAAAACAAAAAGCCGCAAAAATGTCGCCAAATCTAAGCGCCAGTGTTTAGCGGCGTTAGTTGCCTTGCATTAGACTTCGTTTACTCGTTATTTATCGTTCATGTATATATTTTACTTTTATTTTATGTAAAAATGCTTGTCAAATTCAAGTACGCAACAACACTGTAGAAATTAAAGGGTTAATATATGGCTGCACTACAACCTGATACACATAATAAAGCGATACATATTGTTGAAAAATCGATGACTGTCGATCAATTAATTATGATTATGTATAACTCACCATCTCAAATTGTTTATGATCATTTTAAAATGGTTAACTCTCATTTGAAAAACAACATGGTACAAGTTGGACAAGTCGTATTATTATCACCAGCTAACAGCAAAGAATGTACTTTGGAAGAAGCTGAATTTTTAGATGTTGCAGAGTCTGTTGATAGAACACTATTAAAACTCGATAGTTCTGAGCGTGAAATTTTGGCAAAACGATATTCTTTCTTGTCTAGTGTGGCTAGTTATAATGGCTTAATGTTAGGTATAAGTAATACCACGTGGAATGCACACACTAGCCAAGTAAAGTCGATTTTAAAAGATTTAGAGCGCTCATATGTTAATAGCTACAATTCAACAGGAAATTTAAATAATCAAAGTTTTTTTACTAGAAGACAAGTTTATTTTCAACGACTTGATAATGCACTTAGTCGATTCGGTCAGCCAGCAATGGGTGGGAAATTACTCTCTGGTGATATTCGCAGTAATTTAGGGCTTAGCAGCAAAAGTATTGTTCATCAATGGAGTAAACAACCTGGTAATGTAACGACTATTCCTAATTTTTCAAAAAACTACGAAACAGTTGCAAAAATGTCACGTAATTTAAAACGAGTCGGTTATGTAGGGATAGCTTTAACAGGGGTTGATGCTGTTGCTAATATCCAACAAGCTTGCACTGCTGGTGATTCCACAACGTGTAGTAAAGCTAAATATACTCAAACAGGTAAAGCAGCCGGAAGCATTGGTGGTGGTTACCTTGGAGGGGCTCTTGCTTATGCTGGCTGTAATGTTTTATTTGGCATAGAGAGTGGGGGAACAAGTTTGTTTTGGTGTTCGTTAGTTGTTGGCTCAGGTGCTGGATACTTGGGTGGGAATTATGGTGGGTCTAAAGGTGAGTTTTTGGGGAATGAAATATATAAGTCAAATGGAATTAAATAATAGATATGACTGAATTAAATTTAGCATCTCAAATATCAATGCTTTTATTTGTAATTGGTTTAAGTCTTGCGTTTATTAGCATCTGTTTTGTTTTCTATTTAAAGGCTAAGTGGCTCCCTTTTGTGGAAAATGTCATCGATGGTGATTGTTATTCTTTTTCTTCTAATATATTTTCTGCTGGTTTAGGGATCACTCGTTATGCGCTTATATTTTTATTTGATTGGCAAGCTAGACGTTGCAATAGATACGAAGAAAAAGACAAAGTCCCCCTTAAAATACAAAGACTATTTATTATTAACCAGTTACTTGTATTTATTGGTGCGGCACTTCTTTTTGGTGGTGGAATGCTGGAATAGATTCATAAAACCACGTCAAAACGGACAACTAACTAATAAGGATAGGTGGTGTGAGCAACGCGAACCACGACCTAATCCTATTGTTGGACAAGCCCGTGTGGTTATCTCTGCTCTTTATAGTAAATATTTAAATCGAGGAACGAGGAATACTGTTTCGTTGTTGGTGACGTGTTTTTTTGGTCGAGTGTTACCACTGTCGCACCTGCCTTTATCTGCAACATATTGAATTAACACTGTATTGTTTATCCATTCACACTCCTTTTGGGATTAATGCTTCATTCGCCACAAATCCTTTTGCTTAAACACATCCTTGTTTTATATCGTGGTGCCAACCTTAATAAGGTGTGAACCAATACGCATCATATAGAGTTGCATTTCAGTTTTGCATTGAGGGCAACAGACTGCATTTTTTCTTCGTATTGGCGTTGGTTTGAGTATCACTTTAAGTATCAACTGTAAGCGTTGTAATGTCGCTTTGGCATTGCCATGTAAAAATCCATAGTTGCGTGCGCGTCGAAATCCCTTGGGTAAAACATGCTGTAATACCCGCCATAAAAAATCCACAGCAGGCTCTTTGATGTTTTGATATTGCTTGCTTTTACTTTCTTTATAACGAAAGATCACTTGGTCATTATCAATGCTTAAGATGTTATTCTCACTAATAACACTGCGGTATAGATAGCGTGCAAGATAGGTTAATGCACCATCGCCTTTTCCTACATATTCACAATCTACATTCCACTCTTTAGGTGTTTTAGCGGGCAAGTAATAGTGTGCTTTGCACATCTGCTCTATAAATTTACCACGAAAAACCTTGGCTAAATTATCCGCATAAAATAGGTACTTTCCCGCCTTGCTCAACCACATGGTTTTGTTTTTGTTCAGCGTGCCCGCAGGTACTACAAAATGTACGTGCGGGTGAAAATCCAAATTTCTGGCATGTGTATGCAAAACGGCAATATATCCTGTGATATCACCGAGTTTTTTATCCTTCTTAAAAAAGGAGTTCAAGGTTTCTTTTGCTGCTTTAAGTAAGGCTTGATAAGCCCATTTTTGATGATGCCAAACAAATGATCTGAGTTGATATGGCAAGGTAAAACCAACCAGATAATAATCTACGGGTAGTAATTTCTGACGTTGTTTATCTAACCAATCATTATTGGCTTTATGTTGACAGGCAGGACAATGTCGATGTCCGCATGAGGGAAATAAGGTCGCAGTAAGATGACAGTCGTCACAGTGATATAACATGGCGCCGGCCTGTGCGGTATGACAGGCAATGATTTGTTTGAGCGCATGTCGATGTGTGTTTTGCATTTTGTAGCCGTATTTTTCGAGTAGTGCTTGTTGGTATTTCTGGGCAATGGAAGCGAGGCTGATCATGTTAATTCTCCTGCCAATTAATGGAAATTGAATCAACAATATCATTGAGTATTAATGCACTATTTTGAGCGGTTTCGTTCGTCATGCGCGTGTAAATTGCAGTGGTCTTTGGATCAGCATGCCCTAGGAATTCTTGAATAGAGCGCAGGTTGCAACCGCTTTCTAACATATGAGTGGCAATAGAATGACGCAGAGTATGCACATGAACGTTTTTACTGATACCACATTCTTTAGCAACAATCTTAATCGTTTTTTGAACCCCGCCTTTATCCATTATCATTGTTTTACCCTGGCAAAGATGTGGGGGTTTACCGCCAGGAAAGAGTAATTTTGGATGACGATGGGTTTTCCAATATCGGCGTAAAGCTAATAAAGTGGTTTGTGGTAAGGGAACAAAGCGGTCTTTTTTACTTTTGGTATTGTGTAAATGAACTTGCATCAGAGACTTATCAATATCAGCTATTGTCAGGTTGAGTGACTCGCTTAAACGTAACCCTAAACTGTATGTGGTGAGATAATACACTTGGTAACGAAGCTGCCGAGTTGCATTGATAATTGCTTGTACTTCGGCGATGGATAATACATCTTGAATTGCTTGCTGCTTAGGTGGCTTTACGATATTAACCCAAACCCAAGGACGGTTGAGTAGGTATTTATAGCAAAATTGAATAGCGCAGCGTGCAATTTTGACAGAGCTCCAAGATTTGTAGGTCGCAATGTAGATAAAGTAGTATTTTAATTGCTCAGCAGAAAGTTGGTCAGGGCAAGTATCGAAAAATTCGGCGACTTGGCGCAATGCTCTGCTATAACTATCAATGGTTTTAGGTTGCATGCCTTGTAAGAATAATTCATTGAGGTAAGATTGATATAACTTGTCAAAACGAGCTTGTTCGAGTGGTTTCATAATAACCTCCAAATAAAGCCGTTAACATTAACGGTACCTTATTTGTAGGCTCGATTGAGGTTGTCTGTTTTATCTGCCGCGCAGCGGCTTCGTTCAACAAGCTAATTAACTGGATGCATAACGGCTGTCATCGTTTTTGCGAAAAAAAAAGCCGCAAAAACAACGCCAACCTACGCGCCAGTTATTAAAGCGTTAGCTTTTATCCAGTTACTACAGAGGGTTCAGCAATGGCATTAATTACAAATATTCAGCACTTTTTGGATGAAGATGGAAGCTTGGCTGAATTGAACTTAGAATCAATCGAGTTATTAGCTTTTTTGACTGGAATTATTGAATCAGCTTCAATTGCATATGAGCGGCCAGCAAGTTTAGCTAGTGTTAACTGTCGTAAGTGTGATGGTGAAGTAGAAGTATGGGTTTGTCCTGATAGCCATACAATTGGTTGGGAATGCTTAGAGTGCGAGGAAGAAGGAACCATATCTAATTGGGAAGGAACTCAATGGGATAATAGAGATCCTATTCGGCACTAAAAACCCTAACAAGAACCTGCAAAGGACGTAAAAGCCAGCCCGTTTTTTGCAGGAGCAAAGGCGCAAAAAAAGGTCTCACCTTTTACGCCTTTGAGGTTGGCGTTATATTTCACGGAGAGTTAAAGTTTGAATGAGCAGAAAGTAATTTATTCTATAGCGTGGTATCAGCCCGAAGAGTGGCAACACTTGAAAGAAATAGTAGATGATCCATCGTCGCTTGATGACAGTTATGAAGAATGGCGAAGTAGTGCAGAGAAAGCTATCGTAGAATTGAGATCAAATGGACAGTCTGTAAAAAAAACAGCTATCAAAATTAGTTCGTTACTAACTTGGTGTGAATCGAAAGGTGTAAAACCTGATAGTAAAGCCAGATCTGAATACGCTGCATTTTTATCAGAAAAAAGAAGTAGCTGAAATACACACAAGGCACTTAAACGGAACTAAAACAGTGGGTTACGTTTCGCTTCGCTACACATTTCAACCCACAATTTTAGTCCGCTTAGTGCGGCGTTAAATTTCTCTTGTGAATTAATCGGGATTCAAGTTGTCTGTGCAATAAGAACTTCAATTACATTGTTTTTATGTGGGCGTGATATAATTTTGCCAAATAATTCGGGTGAGCGGTGCTCCATCCTCAAGTTTACTGCAAATATAGGCAAGGAGCCTTAAATGAATAAACTAATCAGTTCTTTAATCTTTCTTTTTTCTATCAGTTGCTATGGGGGGGAGGATCTAATTGTTTCAAGCCAAACTTTAGTCGAATATGATAAACCTCAAGTTATCTCTCATACTGGAAGTGTTTTGATTATGAAATATGATGGGTGGTATTTTTCTCATGAAATAATTGATCCCGTTAAAATTTATCCATCGATAGATCTTACTGGATTAGAAAAAGATTTTGTAAAATCCTTATTTGAAGTATCTGTCAGAAAATCATTTCCAAAATGGCTGTCCGAACTATCAGCAGAGCAGGCTACTGTTTTCGGTATTTATGAAAATAAGTTTGACTACAAAAAACTTCAAAAAATAGAAATTTACTCTATTTATGATCCTGAATCTGAAAAAGGAAATGTATTTATCATTGAGGATAATCAAATCCATCATATAAATGTTAACGGCAAAAAAGATAAGTACACAAATTTAATCAACTCAATTAAGGAAAGATAAAATGAGCTTAGACACTCTAGAACAACATAACCTTAAAGGTTTTCTTTTGAGTCTATATGGTCCGCAGGTGAATAGTTGGCCGATGAACGATGATATTTTTGATTTGACGTATGTTCTTTTGCAAAATCGAATAAATGTTCAGATTTAATGGATTTAGTTCCTCGTCCTATACCTCCAGGTCAAGCAGCTACTAAATACTTAACCAAGCAATTGAAAAATATCATATTGAGATCCTTAAAAGAACGAAAACAACACTATAAAACATGCGTAATAGCAGTGTCATGGGGTATGAAAATGGATTTCATAAGCAAAGCAAATGGGTTGTAAATAAATCTTGTCAATTCGAAAAATTTAACAACACGCCCTGAGGTGGACCGCAAGTAAAAATTAGCTAGTTATTGCAAATTTTAACAGCGGTGAGCCTCTTCGTTTCAGTGCTTCTAAATATTTTGACTCATCGTACGGTGTGTTGGTTTTCC
>NZ_JAHNZV010000133.1 GCF_022267535.1 Psychromonas antarctica | reverse complement strand
TCATAGGTCAGTTGTTTATATGTTTTCATTGTTGCATCTCTTGCCGGAGAAAAAGCGATTAGCATATATTCAGCTGACCGTTTTTTCTACCTATTCAAGTTATGCACTTATTATTTGAATCCAAGAGATGAAAAACCATCTGAAACTGAGATTGATGATTAACACCGAGAGGAGGCGATAGAAAAATGACGTTATAGAGCCTGCGAACACGACGAAAAATGCAGTGATAATAATGAGTATCGATAAGTTATATTAGCGGAGATCGTGACTGCGTCATCTCTACCTATGTATATTTATTTATATGTATAAAAACACCCGTTGCGGTATAGGTTCACTATCCGTCAAAAAGAGACGGGTATCCTGCAATCCTTTACAATCTGTGAAGCGCCCCGCAGTTCAAATATGTATAAGCCTTAAACTGAATGGCCAGTAAAAATAAGTCGCGCTGAGCAATTATTAATAAAGGAGAACTATTCTGCACAGCAGGACTGTATTAGTTTATTCGACAATGCGTAAGGGATAGCCATGGATGGAATACCAGTAAAAAAAAATGAATTAGTTATTGGTAAGGCAATTCCTTGGTCTGTATATGATCATAATGAGGCGCTGTTGCTGCGTAAAGGGTTCATTATTCATAGCAAACGCCAGCTTGACCGTTTACTTGACAGTGGCCTAATGCGCAAGGGCAATCCATCCCGCGATAATAGCCAAGAGTTCGCGACATCCCCGCACAAAAAAGTATCTATTTTTGAAGTTGAAGACTTTTTACTCCAGCGGTTAGATAGAGCCTACTGCATTGGATTTAAAGGAAAAAAATCTCCACTATTTATCTCTGAAATTATAGCGATTGCTAAATCTATACAAGTTGTTTCAGAAGAAGCACCGGCTGCGACGTTGGGCGCAATGCAGCTTAGCTTAGGCACAAATTACGGTCTTATTCATCCACTACACGCAGCGGTAATCTGCGAGATGATAGCCAAAAAGAAGGGCGTGAGTGATATCTCTCGCCTCTCTTTACTGGCTGCAGCCTTGACCCATGATATAGGCTATTATGAATTACAAGGTGAGTTAGTAAATCAAATCTCCCCTGTCACTCCTGAGCAAAAAAAGCAGATCGTCAATCACAGTATTTGCAGTGAACAGTTACTGATTGCTCTTGGGGTAAAAGATAAAACTTGGCTTGACGTTGTCCGTCATCATCATGAACGTTTAGATGGTAGCGGTTATCCCGATCGTCTTAAGGGCTTGCAGATATCGATGCCAGCGAGGATCCTTATGGCAGCAGATATTTATTCGGCAATGATCCGCCCTAAAAAATACCGCAGTGGTCGTGATATTCAAGAAGCACTTAATATACTTTTTTCAGCAAGAGAAAAAGAGATAGACTCTAGTGTGGTGCAGGTGTTGATCAGCGAACTGGGTCTTTATCCTCCTGGTTGTTTAGTTCAATTATATAATTCTGAAATTGCGGTTGTCCGAGGGCAAACAAAAGAGAGAAACGTTCCTGACATTATGTGCGTTGTTTCGCAACAGGGAGGTGCACTTGCTAGGCCATTACCACGAACAATCGATACAGGTGAATATCGTATTGTCGGACATGTATCTTCCTCTGAATATAAGTGGCTTAAAGTGAGTTTGAATACATTGTGGCCAAAGTTAAAACCTAATTCTGTGATTACTCGCTAATACCTATTGATTCACAAGCCGACAGGGTCACTCATTAGTCGTTTTCGGACAAGCGGGTATGTAAATCCCCTTGTATTTTGCCCCCTTATCGGACTTGAAGTCCTAAATTTACTGCTCATGCATACACACCTAAAAATCGCTATTCTGGTGCGGTAACACATGCAAGAGCGCCTCAGAAAAGTAAATACATGCAAAGCTTTTATTGTTCAAGCAACTCTTATATATCCGTAAAATCAGAGCGAAAATAAGGTAGTCCTACGAAACCTTATTCGTTGAAGGTTAAAATCAGCAAGCCTGACAAAATTAGAACAACGGCCACAGCTATTCGCCATGGCTATCACGCTTTTACCCTTTAACGACTAACAATAAAAAGCTCTAGTCAAATTGACTACTTTTTTGCAGCCATTACTTCTTCTAACTTGAGACCGGTCAGGTCACGAATAGTGATCCACAAATAATAAAAAATGCCAAGCAGCATCAACATCGATGGTAGTGCAATCATAGGGTAGCTATATAACGTCAGCTGACCCAGCTGTTCATTAAACTCAGGCGTTCCTGCAGGGCTGGTTACAAGCCACTTGGCAAGTATGTAATTCATTATTGCTGAAAAAGTAAAAGAGCAGACAACAAGATAGCTGGCTTTCATCAAGCGTTTTTCAAATACCCCCGTACTATTATGCTCTGCCAATCTTTGTTTTATCTTTTCTACATCCATCACATCGGGATTAAACAACAAAGCCCTTACTAAAGGGTAAGGCGTAAAAGTAGAAACTAAAACAGCAATACCGATCACCGCTGGAATGGCAGCTTCTTTAATCGCTAACCATTTATTATCTAACTCAAACAAGCCGATGCCCCCCGTCAGTAATACACTGAGTAAACCCAACAAAGCGATAAAATTAAACTTTCTATATTTTATTAATTCAAAAACACCCCAACCAAGTGGAAAAGCAAGCGCAGCGATCAGTCCGCCAACCGGCCCGAGATAGTTTTCAGCACTTAATTTCATCAGTATAAATGACGGGATAACAATGCTGACGACAAGGTCAACCATCGGATGGGATTTATATGTTGATGTACTATTCATGATGTTTACTTATTTGTTAGCGATTAAAGACTACTGGTTATAGCTAATTATCTTCCATAATACAATAGGCCAAGAGCTTTCGATAAAGCCGAGAATCGAGGCAAAACCGAGGCCAGATTTATTTGACCACGGCAAGAGGCTTCCCCTCCCTGTTAGCGCAAATTTAAAATGTCACATTAACTACTTATCTGGATTCACATGAATCTTTACAAAGAACGGCTTTTAAAGTGGCACCAGAATCCTCAGAAGATAACGTTGAAGCGATGATGAAATGGCCGAATAACTGATTTGCAGATACCTGGGCTTAACGATCAGCTAACGAATCCCAACAAGAAATATTTTTCCTAATGATTGACGGCAATAACTCGGCTCTTAGTCTAGTCGGTATTGTTGTTATTTTTTATAGGATGAATAGAGAGCACACGGCATCATATCCTTTAAAAACTAACTTTTAACTTATAGATTAGATGCACCATAAGACATATGCCCTCTGTTTTAATAGAAAAATTCACCTATATTGTATGCTGCAAAGTAGATTTTTGGCTTGTTTGAATGTTGGACTCGATGAGTTCGACTTGGAACCTACTGTCAATAAAAACAACAAATATCGAGGAGTCATCAATGATAATTCGCCGACCTTTTAGACTCACTAGCTTGTCAGTAGCATTGTTGCTGGTAGGCTGTGGTGGTAGTGATTCCAGTTCCCCCGGAGATACAACGTCTTCAACCGCTGTGATTAGCGGAACGGTACCCGGTACCTTTATTGAAGCCTTTTTTGCCGATGGTAGTTACTATTCAACTAACTCAATCGACAATGGAGAGGCTGAGCATCCATTTAGCTTAACCATTCCCTCTAGCGTGAACTTCCATTTAGTGATGACCACTAATAAAGGCACTGCGGATCAAATTATAACACCTATCCGTATTACCTCTGGTGGTGTTACCAGTGCGCTTATCAATACTTCAGTTACCTTCAATTTAGGTTACATACCACTTGCGATGAATTTAGCGGATATTATTGATGCCAATGGAGATGGTGTCGTGGATTCGCCACTTATCATTACTCCAGATTTGCCAGAAGGTGCACAAGTAGTTGAAGTCACACTCGATGCTCTTGACAGTGACAATGACGGTATCCCGAATATCTACGAAGATGATGACAATGATGGTGAATTTAACCTTGAAGACTTGGATGACGATAATGACGGTATCAACGATGTTGATGAAAGCGACGATGACGACAGTGATGATGATGGCGTAGATGACCAATACGATAGCGATCAAGACAACGATGGCGTTAACGACAACTCCCCTGTAACAACCTACACGCCCGTTAGTGCATACACGCCAAAAGTTGGTCGTTTGCTCGCCTCTCAATGTTTCCAGTGCCATGGTACCAACGGAAATTCAACCAATGATTGGGACAGCATAGCTGGTGAGTCAGTTTCTGAAATAGTAGAAGAGATGCAAGAATTTAAGTCGGGTGAAGAGGATGAGCCGATTATGGCAGCGCAAGCACATGGTTACAGTGATGCGGAAATAAGCGCATTAGCTGAGTGGTTAGCGACACAATCAAGTTCTGAAGGGGAGGATTAACAGATGAACATTTCACGTAGAATATTATTAAAAGCAATGGGTTTTGGAACGGTTGCGTTATTAACCCCTAAAATTATTAGCGCAGCAACGCTTCAACATGTGGTCGTGGTCGGCGGGGGATTTGCCGGAGCAACAGCCGCTAAGTATTTGAAAATTTGGGGCGGTTTAGCTGTTGAGGTCACGCTTATTGAGGCAAACTCGACTTATACCTCGCCTATCTTGAGTAACTTAGTGTTGAATGGTCAAAAAACGACCCAAAATTTAGAGTTTAACTATGTCAGCCACAGCACCAAGTATGCAATAAATGTGGTCCACACTACGGTTGATTCAATTGATAAATCGGGTCAAGTTTTGACATTAGGTGATGGCAGTACGTTAAGTTATGATCGTTTGATTTTGGCGCCGGGTATCGACTTTATTGACATTCCTGGTTTAGATTCAAGCAAAGTTCCACACGCTTGGAAAGCAGGTGTTCAGACTAATCTATTAAAGACTCAAATAGATGAGTTGGTGGATGGAGACCACTTTGTAATGACTGTACCGGCATCGCCCTATCGTTGCCCTCCAGGCCCTTATGAGCGCGCCTGCGTGGTGGCAGACTACTTAAAAAATACAAAGGGTTTTTCGAATTGCTCGGTCACAGTTTTGGATGCAAACGCCAATATAACGGTAGAGACCGACATGTTCCAAGCTCAATTTGATGGTTATGGGATTAATTACCGTCCTAATGTGGTAGTGCAAAGTGTCGATTCAGATGCACGAAGCATTACTTTTACTGAAAATGGTGGCGCTTTACAAACTTTGAGTTCACAAGTATTGAATGTGATTCCAAGTCATAAGGCAGGGAAAATAATTTTTGACGCAGGCCTGAATTATGGAAATTGGGCGCCAATCAACCCACTGAGTTATGAATCAACCCTTGCAAGTAACATTCACATCATTGGTGATTCACAAGGAACGGGCCAGCCCAAAGCCGGTCATCAGGCAAACTCAGAAGCGAAAGTGTGTGCGGATGCCATATTGCGTTCATTACAAGGTTTGCAACTAGATCCCGCGCCCAAAACAAACTCGGCTTGTTACAGTCCGGTGTCGTCTACCCAGGCCAGTTGGTTGACCGCAGTATATGAATATAATGAGGCGACTAAACAGATGCAGATGGTTACAGGGGGGGGATATCCTGCTGCTGCGTTACCGACTACAGGTAATTACAGTGCGATGTTTAATTGGGCAGGTAATCTGTTTGCCGATACCTTTTCTTAAAATCAACGCTTAATTTTGAGTAGGCTACTATACCCAGCGGGGGTGCCCTCATTTTTTATTAAGTAATCAGTAGGTCTTCAAAAAAGTAAGCGACTAATTCATGCCGGCCCGTGATGCCGGCTTTTTTGTATAGGTTAGACGCTTGTTGGCGTACGGTTTTTCCGCGCGTTTCACGTACGCCTGCAATTTCATGTAAGGTTAAGCCTTTTAATAACAGCAAGGCTACCTCTTTTTCACTTTTGGTTAGCTGCCATTCATCAAACTGAGTTTGAATTATTTTAGAGAATTCACCCATTAATTTTTGGGTCTGAAGTTGAGAGGTATTTAACTGTTTCTTAGTGCTAGTTAAGCGACTTCTGAGCACTGTCATCTGTTTATTCTGTTTTAAATTCCACACAACCAAGACTGCAAACGCGATTAAAGCAATCAGTCCTGATAATACTTCAACTAGAATATGCGAATTTAAGCCCCCCATGCTTGCCCAGTCCATAATGATATCGATGAACGATACTAAAAATATGAGGCTATAAACCAGAAGACTGAATTTAACTTGATTCATTTTGGGGGGCTTCTTAATTATATTGATAGGGTTAGTATAACCGAGTTAATTAGGCAGTCAAAGTAGGCTAAACCTAAAAGGATTAGGTACAACTTTAAAAAAACAAATACGCAACCCAAGTTACCCGTCGTATTAACTATTGATGAAGTTAGTCTATTACTTAAGTCTTTACCGAGTTCAGTAACTTTACCTTGTTACCTCTTATACGGCAGTGGATTAAGATTAATGGAAGCCGTCAAGTTACGCATTCAAGATATTAACTTTGATTATCTATCTATCAATATTTGGCAAGGGAAAGGTGGAAAGCATCGCAGCGTAACATTAGCACCAGAATTAATAAAACCATTACAGGATTCAAATGAGGGTGTAAAACAAACTGTGTAAATGCCCGTTAGATATGGGGAGCTAGTTGCTCCTCAAATTCGATTATAAAGCGATTTAAGGCGGGTTTCCAATTCCTTATTGGCATAGTCCACTTTTTAGACG
>NZ_JAHNZV010000132.1 GCF_022267535.1 Psychromonas antarctica | reverse complement strand
CTCAAATAAAAAGCCCAAGTCAGTTTCCTGCTTGGGCTTTTTATACAATAGAAAAACTTAATACTAGATTAATGTTTGCACTGTTTTTTGCTCAAAGTATTGCGCCACAGAGATTAAATCGGCTTGTTCAATAGCCTCGGTGCTAACGGATATACTTTTATCTTCCATGCGCAGATTTAATGTGCTGTTTTTATCCGTTAATTCCCCATCATTTAATTCGGTCAGTGTTAGATGTAATTTAATACAGCTATTGTTATTATCTTCTTTGTTTTTAATTAGCTGAATATCGGTTAAGCAGCAGTCGGCAAAATGCAGTTTTATTTTATTCAACTGAGGTTTTCCATTCTCTTCGGCCTGTAATTCATCATCGGCACGATCTGTGCGAATTAAGCCATTTTGGTTTACCCAAGAGGTTAACGTACTCTGTAGATTACAGTTATAAAGTTCTACATAGGATGAGTTACAAATTTCCAGCGTCCCCTCACAAGTTGATAAATAATCTAAACTACCATTTTCTTTATCTTTCAGACGCTTTACATACATATGAAACTTAAGCATCGACTGGTAATTAACAACATCTATTTTCTTTGCAGATAGAGGCGTGTGTGCTTTTAGCATCTCAGTGATTGCGGTTTCAACACGCTGATTTAACTGATCGCTGTTTTCAAGCAAAGCAATATCTATCGAGCATAGCGGTTTTGATTCAGGGGAGTCCAAATCATCAACTATCTGGTAGTAACCTTTTGAACCATTGAACTGCATTTCCATTAAGACCACCCCCTCAATCGGAATACCAAGCGCTTCAATTATCACCTTTTGTCCTGATAAATAATCACTAAATTTATCTGCTGCGTTAGCTCCATGTATAGTAATGAGATGTGATGCACCGGTTTTCTCGACATTAAATATAATTTGAGGATCCAAACCATCATTATCTATATGAAAAGCGATTTGCTCTTTTGATATCTTTACTTTATGTAAATTGTTAAATTCTGTTCGCGGCTCAGCGCCATTATGAAAAACAAATTTATCATCTTCCGGCGCCCCTAAAGACTCAGCTACTTGATATACCAGAATAAATGCTGCAGGCCAAATAACAATGGCGGATAAAGGAACACTATAACCATTGAATTGTGACAGCAAATACCAAATCAATCCCCCCGTAATCGGCAATAATAGCAGCACACTATATTTTTTGCCCTTAACGACAGAGGATTGGTGGTAGTTCTTTATGTTATAAAATGTAAGCCATAGCAAACTAAAAATAAGTGCAATAAGGAGTGTTTGCGGCAAATCATTTGAAAATGCATCACTAAATAATAAAGTAAGGAGTGAACCGAGAATTAAGCTGGCGAAGGTGGTTAATATAAGGCCGTAATTAGCTTGCGCTTCATTTAGTGGTTTAGTCATAATATGTTTCACACTGATCTTATTGAATAGTTGCTTTATGCTGTTTATATTGAGAGCAATTTACCCAATAATAACTATCGTAACGCCTTGCGTAAGAACGCTATTCTATCACTGCTTACGCTACAGTAGTTAACTCTAGTCTCACACAAATGAAAAATAGGGATAAAACATTGATGATGCCAAACTAGAATGGGTTAGTAAGCAAAAAACTCAGCCATCAAAAGCGTTTAGCTTGTTTTTATGCAAAATGCGCCACTCAATTTAATTATAGTTGCTGGGAGATAACAATTAACCAAAATAGCAGGCAAGCCATGTTGTATACGTATAACCTGCCTGACATTAAGAATATAAATTATCTTTTTTCATTAGCTCAATTGAGAGCTAACTGTTTAATCAAAACCAGTGTCTTTTTCCAATTCATAAAATGATTCGGTTAGGGTGTCTAATTTATTATCAAGCAGTACACGTGCATCATTTAGCCCCTGATTATAATAATACCCACCTACTTTCTCCGTGAAAAAATCCAGTAAAAATTCAGCATCAAAATCTCCAATATCTTGTGCTAACTCTTTATCGAAATATTTTTTAATTTGGCTGACTAATATGCATTTTTGTTCACGAGTAAATTCTATATTTGCCATTCTAATTCTTACCTAAAATCATTATTTTATCTCAATGATATTGATTTTTTCTATGGCCGGCTTTAAATCTCGATAAAGGTTGACTGCGAGCGTTTCTGCTAATTTTAAATAAGGCGCAATCAATTCAGCTTTATCTTCTTTAATAACAGTAGGATTGCCTTGATCCGTATCTTGCCGATAAGCAATATGCAGCGGTAATGCACCTAAAAAGGCTAAATTAAATTGTTGGGCCAGCTTCTCGCCGCCCCCTGTACCAAATATTGCCTCTTGATGGCCACATTGAGTACAAACATAGACACTCATGTTTTCGATAATACCCGCTACATTAAGCCCCACTTTGTTAAACATAGTCACTCCTTTTTTCGCGTCTATTAATGCGATATCTTGGGGTGTTGTCACCACCACCGCGCTAGTGACAGGCGCACTTTGTGACATAGTTAATTGGATGTCACCCGTGCCTGGTGGCATATCAACCACTAAATAATCAAGCTCTGGCCAGGCAGTTTCATTTAAAACTTGAGTTAATGCTTTGCTGGCCATCGGGCCACGCCAGATCATTGCATCTTCCTCTTTGACCAAAAAGCCGATGCTATTACAGACCAAGCCATGCGCTTTAATTGGCAACATTAATTTACCATCTGCACTAGCTGGTTGAGCATCTTTTACGCCGAGCATAGTGGGAATCGATGGCCCATATATATCGGCATCCAATATGCCGACCTTGGCACCATTTGCAGAAAGAGCAAGAGCCAGATTAACACTGACAGTGGATTTGCCTACCCCGCCTTTACCTGAAGCAACCACCACAATATTTTTGATATTTGCTAAGGCTGTTTTACTACTATCACTTTGTAACGCCACAACTTTTGTTTTTATTTCCCAACGTATTTTCTGAGTCAGTATTTCAGCTAGTTGTAAGGCGCAGTCAGCTTGTAGTGACGCAAGCCAAGCCGGCGCATAAAAAGGTAAATGACAATTGATAACTGCGGCCTTATGATCTATTTTAATCAACCCATTTGTACGTAATTTATGAACGACATTTAACGGATCATTAGCGATTAAACAATCAAACACTTGCTCAACTAAGTTGTTTTTATTAAACACAGGCAAATACCTTTTACAAAAATAAGAAGTAGATCCAGTTTAGCAAAATAACGCCTTATTTCATCCTTAAATAAAAACCGCCTTTAACAGTGGGATTCCAAGCGCTAATTGGGTAGAATTAATGACTTAAAAATATAGCCTTAGACTGAAAAATTCGTTTTCGATAAAGAGGAAAAACACATAAAATGGTAAATCAAGACCGTAAAATCCTTGTCACCTGCGCCCTACCCTATGCTAATGGCCCCATTCACTTAGGCCATATGCTTGAACATATTCAAGCTGATATATGGGTTCGCTTTCAGCGTTTACGTGGCAATACAATCCATTTTATTTGTGCTGACGATGCACACGGCACCCCTATCATGCTGAAATCTAAAGAGATGGGCATTAAACCAGAAGAGATGATTGCCGATATTAAAGCCTCTCATGAAAGTGATTTCCAGGGGTTTGATATCAGTTTTGACCACTACCACAGCACCCATAGCGATGAGAATAAAGCACTCTCAGCACAAATATATATCGCCCTGCGCGATAATGGTTACATCACCAGTAGAACAATTTCTCAGCTGTTTGATCCTGAAAAAGAGATGTTTTTACCCGACCGTTTCATCAAAGGCACTTGTCCTAAATGTAAAGCAGATGATCAATATGGCGATAACTGTGATGTTTGCGGTGCAACTTATAACCCAACAGAGATGATTAATCCAAAATCAGCAGTATCAGGTGCAACCCCGATAATGAAAGATACCGAGCACTTCTTTTTCGATCTTCCGCAATTTGAAGATATGTTGAAAGAGTGGACCAAATCAGGCGCACTCCAGACTGAGATGGCCAACAAAGTGGGCGAATGGTTTGAGTGCGGTTTAAAACAGTGGGATATCACCCGCGATGCACCCTATTTTGGTTTTGAAATTCCCGATGCGCCAGGTAAATACTTTTATGTGTGGTTGGATGCGCCGATTGGTTATATGGGCAGCTTTAAGCACCTTTGTGATAAAACAGACGATCTTAACTTTGATGATTACTGGAAAAAAGACAGTGACACAGAGCTCTACCACTTTATCGGTAAAGATATCGTTAACTTCCACAGTCTATTCTGGCCTGCGGTTTTAGAAGGGTCAGGCTTCCGTAAACCAACTGCCGTGAATGTGCACGGTTATGTGACGGTTAATGGCGCGAAAATGTCAAAATCTAAAGGTACCTTCATTAAAGCCAGTACCTACTTAGATAACTTAGATCCTGAATGTTTGCGTTACTACTACGCCGCGAAGCTCACCAATCGCATCGATGATTTAGATCTTAACCTTGAAGATTTCACCCAGCGAGTCAACTCGGATGTAGTCAATAAACTGGTCAATCTAGCATCACGTACGGCAGGTTTTATCGCTAAAAAGTACGATGGACAATTATCACTAACAGTTGCCGAACCAGAGTTGTACCAATCATTTATCGATGCAGGTGCAAGCATCGCGACCTTATTTGAGCAGCGTGATTTTGCCCGTGCAATTCGTGAAATTATGGCGTTGGCAGATAATGCCAATAAATATATTGATGATAAAGCACCATGGGCTTTAACGAAGCAAGAAGGCAAAGAAGTTGAAGTACAGGATATCTGCTCAATGGGGATTAACTTGTTCCGTGTATTGATGACTTACCTAAAGCCGATAATGCCTAAACTAGCAATACGCAGTGAGGAGTTCCTCGCAGAAACGCTTGACTGGGAAATCATTAAAACGCCGCTGGCAGGACACAAAATCAATCAATTCAAAGCACTTTTCCAACGTATCGATCCTAAAAATGTGCAAGCTATGGTGGATGCATCAAAAGAGAGTATTGAAGCCGATAAAGCAGTTAAAGCTACACAAGCAGCGGCTGAACTTGAAGCTTCGCAATCAGAGTTAGATAAAGAACCTCTGGCGCCAGAAATTGATTTTGATACCTTTGCCAAAATAGACTTACGTGTAGCCTTGATTGCTAAAGCTGAGTCGGTGCCGAAAGCAAACAAGCTACTGAAACTGACCTTAGATTTGGGCGGAGAAACGCGTACTGTCTTTGCCGGCATCAAATCAGCCTACACACCGGAAGCATTAGAAGGTAAATTAACGGTTATGGTGGCAAACCTTGCGCCACGCCCGATGAAGTTTGGTTTGTCTGAAGGCATGGTCTTAGCTGCGGGGCCAGGTGGAACAGAGATCCATATATTAAATCCAGATGATGGTGCTAAACCGGGCCAACGTATTATGTAATTCCTAATGTATACATATTAAAGTGTTTTTGTCATAGACCTCAAGTTCTTTGCTTGGGGTTTTTTGTATCTGCGGGTAGGCTAATCCAATAAACAATTTAAGCATCACGCTTTAGTTTGAGATTTAAGAATAGGGATTATCACCCCCTCTTTTTCCTTCATTTTTAAAAAAACAGAGGCTATTGCAGGATTAAACTGCTTACCACTATTTTCCATTATCTCTTTAAGTGCATGTTGTTCTGAAAGAGGATCTCTATATGACCTTTTAGAAGTCATTGCATCCCAGCAGTCTGCAATAGCAAGTATTTGTGAAATAAGCGGGATTTCTCCTGCTTTTAAGCCAAGCGGATAACCCTTTCCATCCCAACGTTCATGATGATGTAAAACATAACCAGCAATTTTCTGTAATTGCTTTGACTTATTGAGCACAGTATAACCCCATGATGAATGGTTTTTAATCAGAGTAAGCTCTTCACTCGTAAGCTTTGTGTTCTTGCTTAAAATATGTTTGGGGACAACCGTCTTGCCTATGTCATGTAAAATGCCCGCCCAATACGCCAGTCTTACATCTTCACCCGGCAAACCTATCTCTTGCGCAATTCGTTCACTAAGTTTTGCTACATTTTCAGAGTGACCTTTGGTGTAACTGTCATGTATTTCTAACATCCGGAGCATAATAAAAACAATTTCATGCTGGAAATCCTGAAGCTCTATATTCAAAAGATCAATTTCTAAACTATGTTTTTTTAATTGCTCATAGTTATTCTTCATTTTTTCACGATCCGCTTTTGCATCGGTTATATCGATAGCGATACCGAGGACAGCCAAGTCCTTTGAATAAGCTGTTTGAAAAGGTATTTTAGTTGTTTGCACGATTTTAACTGTGCCATCTGCCTCATGATTCTCCTCTTCGGGAATGAATTTAGTCATATGGCTATTGATAACTTCTAAGTCATCTTTTAAAAAAGCTTGCACCTCTTCAACAGGAAAAGTAGTACCTGCATAATGCAGCTCAAAGTGGCTTTTCCCCTCCAATTCTTGTGGCGAGAGCCCATAGCCTTTGGCTGTCGCTTCATTCACAAAAATGAATTTCCCTTGCGCATCTTTAGCAAATATTTTATGCGGGACGAGATCAATTATTTGCCTTAGCTCTTTGTTTTTTGCCTCAATCTCGGTGCTATATAATTCTCTATTTTTATAGCCCTCACAAAGATGATCTAATATTCTATTGAGTTCGAAATACTTTAAATTTTCATGTTCAGCCCCGTACTGAGCGCCATCAGTAAGTTCAAATAGATACTTAAATTTATTGTATATTTTTC
>NZ_JAHNZV010000131.1 GCF_022267535.1 Psychromonas antarctica | reverse complement strand
CCGTAATCGTCAAGTACGACGTATGACGGCGAATATTGGTTTTCCGACACTGCGTTTAATCCGTTATCGGATTGGTAGTTGGACGATTGATGGTATTGACAATGGGCAATATAAATTACTTTAGATTGTATTATTGGCACGCATAGACGCACTAGTTTGACGTGAACTTTCGCTTGATTCAATTATAAAAAGGGGCGTGGGCTTTAGCCCACAAAAAGAAAAAATTGCGTGCCCCTCAACTTTTCTTCTATTTCACTTTATTAATTAATAGTGTCAAGCGCAGCCCTTACTGAGCGGTGCAAAACGTTAATGGTTTTATCAAACACCCACTTAATAAACTCAAAAGTCAGCTCTGTGATTTTTACCAAGGCTTGCCCAGCAAAAACTAACATATGTCCTAATAAACCAGTGGTTTGTGCAGCTAAACTTGCCGACGCTTTTACTACATCACTTAATGTCCGCGCAACCAAATCATAAAATGTTATTGATGAACCAACCCCCGCTTGTGCTAATACACTGCTGTAATAACCTGCATCCTTTAATAATGTAATTAAAGCGCTAGTAATCTTATCCGCCCAGTATCCGCCGTATGATACATGGTGACGATCTTCATATTTCAAACGGACTGGTGTATTTAAAAAATGATTAGATTTAATTTGCAAACTTGCCCAATCATTACTCTTAGCCGTATTGATATAGCCCGGATTACCATTACTCGCCATTCGATGGGCATTTGGACTAAATCCTTGGCTGTTATCTAAGCGATATTCAGAGCCATTACTCGGCGCATGGGTAAAAGGCCATAAAGGCACTTTAGGAACAGGATCTGCGCCATGCGAACAACGAAATATATTATCTAATCGCACCGTGGTTTTCTGCGCAAAACCTTGCAATCCAATACGAGGAGAGCCAAAAGTGTAAAGATTAACGGGAAGTGAATAAGTACTTTTTAGCCAGTCTGCTGTCAACCCAGCGAGCGCGCCACCTAGACTATGGCCGACACAATGCAACGTGCCGCCTGATGATTGAGTTAATTGAGCGCTAAAATAGTCTTGAAATGCGGGTTTCATAGAATAAAAAGTTTTATTAAAACCAGCATGTACCGTCGCACCGGTTGCCGATCCACTGACTCCACAATGCAAATCAGTAATCGCATCTTTAAGAGAGTCTGTGCCGCGTAGTGCAATAACATAATCCCCTTTATAAACTCCTTTGCCTTGTCCCACTAATGCAAAACCTGTAGTACGATTAAGCAGATGTGAGAAAAAACCACCAGAAACGCCTTTTATGGGACCATTGGATAGATCAAAAGTGAAATAATCAGAAAGCCCTTTTGCTTCTTTTGCATCTATACGATAACCGCCGAGACTAGATGGTTTTTGAATATCGTAAACAGAAATAGCAATTTGAGACGCAATACGCGGAGTTAACCTTGACATAACAAGTCCTTTTTATAAAATATATTTAATTTTTCTACCAACGGCAAATGCTATGAACAATGTATTCCAATCTAGAATCTTCGAGATTAGACAATTCAAATTCTTCTTCGGAGTTGGTTAAATCACAATTTAATTTTTGTAATCTATCTGCAATCACTTTATTGTAATTAATTCCTCTCTCTCTGGTGTACCACAGTAAATAATCTTTATTATTATAATTAATATTTATCACTTGCCTGGTGCTAGATTCATCAAGCATCGATCCAGGCCTTCTTGAACGAATATTTTTTTCAGAAAAAGAAAATACGCCTTGCTCATCTGTCATTACTTTATCAATAAGTTCATCATCATCTCCATAGGTTAAACCTCGAAGAATTTCGATATTAGGAAGAGGCTTTCCCTCTAAAGTGATTCGCCCATGTACTTCGGGACATAAATGCACGTCGTATTTTTTTAAAAAAGCAAACATATCAGCGGCAGCCTGTGTTGAAGATAAAAAAAGAAGAAATGAACCTAGCACCACCATAAATACAGATGCTGCTTTAAAATTTAGCAGTTTAAACTTCATATTAATCCATAAGGTTAAAAAGCATTATTTATGATTGCTAATAACGCTTAACTTTATTAAGTTAATATTTTACTGTTAACGATTTGGAAAAACAACTATAAATTTATATTTGTTTTATATTTAATATTATTATTTGCCTTTTTTGGTGTGTGAAATGATTATTGATAGAACGGAGTGCAAACTGAAGTGGGTGAAAAAAAGGCTTGTAGATCTTAGCCGTATTGGCTTGAGTGTAAGCTTTCGCTTGCATGCGGATGATTTAGTAGTGCAGCTTCCTCACTCTGCGCATGGAAATGGAGAATATACTTAGCTAGTTTATTCTGTCTTTCACTTATAAGCTGATGGTGTAAATTTCATTGTTGGTATTCCGTCCTGACGGTAGGTTACTTTTCTTTGTGCCGCTAAATAAAATAAATCAAAAGAAAGACTACCCCGAGCCACTTTTTAGTCTTGAAATACCCGGCCGCTTTTAACGTATTACTGCAGACATTGCATCCCTGTAAAAACAGCAATTAGAAAAAGCGCTTGTTCTGCCCCAAAACACACGAAAATCTTTGTACCCGCCTTGCTCAATTGAAATTCGAAATTAAAGACCAGAACTTACTAATGGGAGAGTCCATCGTATTCCTAAATTGCCGAGCTATGTAAGACTTCTACAGAGGAACAGCAGAGAATTGTGTATAAAGAGTGTGACGCTAAATACAGCACCGACTATCAACCAAGCCTTTTACGTTAAATTCCATTTTTCATATGATTCGACTTTTAATATTGTGATTTTTTCAGACTCGGAGAGATCAATTGTTTTTCTCGGAACATAACTACGTGTTTTTGCATTTAGAAATACTTCAACAACTGGCTTTAACATATTTTGATTAATATCAATTACTTTTGCTAAATGATTATTGCTTAACATCACCAAACTTCCAGCAGGGTAGATTCCAACAGATTGGATAAACTCTCTCACTAAACTTGGATTAAAATGTGTGCCACTCCATTTAACAAGTAACTTTAATACCTCTGACGGTTCTTTCCCTGTGTGGTAACAACGGTCTGCAGTTAATGCATCATATACATCAACAATCGCAGACATTTGTCCGTAATGGCTTATTTGATCCCCTTTTAAACCAAGTGGGTAGCCATTACCATCAAATTTTTCGTGATGCTGTGCTGCAATATCCATCGAAACTTGAGATAAGCCTTTAGTTTTTTCTAAAATTTTACGGCTATGCACAACATGCTCTTTCATAATCACAAACTCTTCGTCCGTGAGTTTACCTGGTTTATTTAATATTTTTTCGGGCGTTAATGTTTTGCCGATATCATGTAATAAGCCACCTATACCCACCTCACAAATAATCTTCTCCGAAAGTCCCATGCTTTTTGCAAAAGCCATCATTAAAACAGAGAAACTCACTGAATGTTCAAAAGTATAAACATCCATGTTACGAATGCGTGACAACCCCAAGAGTGCATTTGGGTTGCGTAGAATTGATTGGCTAAGTTTATTGATAACAGGGTTTACCTGTTCAAGCTCAATATGTTGGCCCATTTTTACGTTGGCCATCGTATTAGTGATGAATTCCCCCGCTTGCGCGAATGCAACTTTTGCTTTTCCCAACTCCTCAAAGGCAGTTATATTAGAGGGCTTATTTTCAGCTCGCTGATCAACAGCTTGGCGTAATTTAGTGTTTTGTGGCTTACGTTTTTCCACAAAAACATCCAATCCTTTGCTTATATCGATCTCAAGACTTTTAACACCCGCAGCAATAATTTTACGAATATCAGAATCTTTTTCTAATTTAAATCGATTTAATGTAAAAGGATGGTTCAACCAACCACATTTAAGATCATGAATATACATCCCTTTTCTAAGCTCTGTTATTTTGATTTTTTTTAACATATATTTATTTAGCTCTGTTTCATACGATTGTTGTCAGCATTTTTATCTATGCTTAACTCTTTGTTAATTTTGATATATCAGTGGTTTCTAACTTTTTATAACAACTTATGACGTATTAGGATCACAGCCGTAATATATTGTTTAGTGAACGCCGAATAAAAAGCAAAACACAACGTTTACTCCTACCTAGGCCATTGTGTTTACTATCTCCCACAATGCGCAACGAACATAAGGTTGAGCACTCAAAAGATAACTACAACACCCAACACTAACAAGATATGCTGGCAGTGAACATAAATTTAAAAAAACTGTATAACAATGAGCTCTGCTTAAAGAATTCAATAATATAGTATAGATCAACCGAACCACACTAAAAGCAATAAAAAATGAGATAATGACTGAATTAAAAATATTGCCATGGCGACAGTCTAATTAGCAGGCAATCACATTCAATCGGCATCGTTTATAAGTCATTAGCACGAAAGTGATGCCAAACGCTTGCAAGGGCGAAATAGCAACAGAAAAAATGACACCAGCAGCTTGAAATCGGAAACTTACATAGATAAAAATCGGTAAAACGATCTTTTTGACTTATGAATAAACCACCTACCCATGTCGCCTTCATCGAACACAAAAAATCAACAGATCCGAATAAAATATCGGTAAAAGCTTATTAAAATAAAGATATTAGCACGGTTGTTATCGAGTTAATTCGGCGTATATTATTACCTCATGTAAAGGTAATATATCTATTTCCTTGTTTTTTCGGTTTCCCTTCAAGTAATTAGAAAACTTTTACTCTGCTTACAGGATCATCTCTAATGATTCTAAAATAAAATATTTATTGAATCTCAACTACAGTATTCACTTAACTTCAAGCGGAGTAATTTAAATTCAACAGCTTCGAGCTATTAATATAAATTGGTATTTTATATTTTTGTAAAATATAAAATCATAAGGAAAATAAGAATATGAATCAGATCATTGATCTTCTAAAAAACCATCGTTCTATTCGCAAATTTACACCAGAGCCTATCAGCAATGAAAAGGTACATGCCATTATTGAGGCTGCCGGTTCAGCGGCAACATCCAATATGATTCAAGCGTATAGTGTGATTCGTGTTCTGGATAAGGGCAACCGAAAACAGCTTGCTAAACTTGCAGGCTCGCAAACTTGGGTTGAACAATGTCCTGTATTTTTGGTGTTCTGTGCTGATTTAAAAAGAGCGGAAAATGCTTGCTTTTTCGAAAATAAAGAAATGGCGTCAGGCTTTACAGAGCAATTTCTGATCGCGACTGTTGATGTTTCGCTTGCGGCTCAAAATGCAATGATTGCAGCAGAATCGTTAGGTCTTGGAGGGGTTTTTATTGGCGGTATACGCAATGAACCAGAAAAAGTCTGTGAGCTTTTAAATATTCCAGAGCATGTATTCCCCATTTTCGGTATGTGCATTGGATATCCAGATGAAAAACCAGAACAAAAACCCAGACTTCCGGTGAACGTGGTGCTTAAAGAAGAGTATTACCAAGAAAGTGAATCTGATTTGGAAAGATACAATGACATTTGTAATGAGTATTATAAAAGCCGCTCAAATGGATCTAGAGACGATACGTGGACACGGCAAATATCGAAGATGGTAAGTGTGCCTCTTAGGCCTCACATGAAAGAGTTTCTAAATAAAAGAGGTTTTGCGGTTAAGTAATTCTAAGCTTGAAATAAGAAGTTGAAGACGGGACAAGCTAACCATTAAATAAACCACGATAACAAAAATGTTTGCCTGTCCTGCTCTTTTCAAAAATAGAACAAATGTACATAAGCACTTTTCTTATAGATGTACCCAAGCGACTTCAAAAATGCAGCAACCTGCAGTTGCGGTAGATTGGGTACTATTGTGCGTTAGAATAATGACTCAGAAAGATTAAATAACTCCTGATTGAAGGGTCGTTTCATATTATCGATACAATCAATAATATCATGAAGCACCATTTTTGAATTTAGCATACCAACACAGCACCCACCATGACCTTCTAATAGCCCCTTAACGGCATAAGAACCCATACGACTGGCAATAATTCGATCACGTGCAGTTGGTTTACCACCTCGCTGTATATGGCCTAAGATTGTTGCCCGTGTTTCACGACCGGTTTGAGACTCAATATCTTTAGCAAGTTTCTGAATATTTGTTACGTGTTCACATACAGCGACAAGCATGTGCTTTTTACCTTTAGCAATACCCGCTTTGATTTGTGCGATTAATTCAGCTTCGATATAATCTTTTTCAGGGACCACGACAAATTCAATACCCCCAGCTACTGCTGCACGCAAAGTTAAATCACCACAAAAACGGCCCATTATTTCAACAATTGAGATTCGCTTATGTGATGCCGATGTATCACGTAAGCGATCAATTGCATCAACAACAGTATTTAACGCCGTATCATAGCCGATGGTATAGGTAGTACCGGGAATATCATTATCGATGGTGCCAGGAATGCCGATACACGGGAATCCCATTTCTGTCAGTTTTTTAGCTCCCATGTATGAACCATCACCACCAATAACGACTAATGCATCGATCCCATGTTCTTTAAGATTTTCAACAGCTTCTTTACGTACTCTTGGTTCTTTAAAATCAGGGAAACGTGCTGAACCTAAGAAAGTTCCACCTTGGTTAATAACATCTGAAACAGAAACACGTTCAAGCCTTTTAATAACTGATGTTACGCATTATCACTAAACTTTCATTTCGAAAACCGCTAAAGTAGAGCCATGAATAAAAATAAACAAATATTTGAGCTGTACATTGATTATCTTGTCACCTCATTCAGTTA
>NZ_JAHNZV010000130.1 GCF_022267535.1 Psychromonas antarctica | reverse complement strand
GGTAAAATAGAAAGGTAGACAAAAATAGAAATAAAAGCCCTTAACTGACTGGCGCTATAGCCGTAATAGCTATCTGCGAGAATGGCAAACAGAGATGATGCGCCCAATAACCAAAGAAATTTATTATCTTTTAAGTTGTCTTTAATATGATGAGTACCATATTTGTATAATGATGTTATAGCGGCAATGAGAATAATCACTACAATAGTTTTTTTACCGTTAGGGTATAAAAATAGGCCTGTAAAAGCCCATAAAATAGGCAGTAGTATAAGGGCATCTAATAAGTTGTTTTTAATGTTGATTTTTAAGCTTTTCATCTTTTATTCGATTCTATTATTATAAGTAAATTTTTTATTTTATATCTTATTTCTTCATAGGCCCTGAATATTTCAATAATAGCTTTGTGCCATATGGATAATTTTGCTTTTATTTTTCTATTTGAGCCAATAGTTGATTTTATTTTTGCTCTTGTCACTAAATCAGGTTTGAAACTATAAGTTGAAATACCGTGCCGCCAGGGTTTCTCCATATAATTATCAACGGGGTCAATAAACTGATTGGCATTTTTAATAAACTGTTTTGCGGCATGGGGGCTAATTAAATAGCTTTGTAAGCCACAGGTTCGCTCATGGTAATACACTATTTCAGATGTTGAATTTATTTCTTCTATCGTGCTATATCTTTTTTTGAACATCGAAAAAAGTTTAATAAAGTGATATTTATTAATAAGTTGATCAAATAATGGTTGCGTTTCTTGAAACAACTCAGTTAAATCACAATTATCTTCAAAGACTAAAATAGGCTCATTTAGTGCGACACATTTTTGCCATAAAGAATAATGGCTGGCAAAGCAGGCTAATTCACTTTCAATCAAAGCATAACCAAAGCGCAACAGTGTCTGATCCGGTGCTCTTTTATTTGAGTATTTAAAGTTAGGTGTTGATGCATCTATAGCATCAAAAAATTCAAATTTTATATTGGCATCACCCAACGTTGTCGTTATTCGATTTCTTCTGTCAGTAGAGCGTTTCAAACTCATTACAAATATTTTCATGCTATTTATTCATCTCTTTTCTGTTCAACCAAATCACATGCTTAATAGTGCTTTCAGGAACCCTTTTGCGGCCACTATTATAGGCTGTATTGCATCAATTCGCTCAATCAGTTCGGCTTAAATTTGCAAGCGCGGCTGTAAATGTTCAGGGGAAAACATGGGACGATGTTCTAATTTTCGGTGATAGGTACAGGCAACTTTACCTTCTTCAACAAATGATTCAGAACGACTCGTTACAAGATAAAAAAGCAAATATGATGACTACAGAAACATCAATTTACTTTGTTGAGATCGCTGATATAGACAAAATCATGTTTCTGTAGGCCTTCAAAAAGCGTCGCCTTTTCAAAGGGAGAAAGCTGCTTCTTTAGGTTAAGAGTGTCATTGCTAGCATAATTTTGGGGCTGTTATTAGCAGCCCGTTTTATACCCGTTATAGAGCATGCAAAATTGTATTTTCATCGGTAACGGGTATATGTTTATATTAAAATTGATAATCCCAGTTTGCCCATAGCGCTATATTATTATCATTCTTAATATCATTGCTATAAGTCGAGTAGGTATAACTGGCACCTGTTTCTAGTTTACCTTGTAGTAACGGGAATATATATGTGAAATCAAATTGTGTCGCCTGCTCTGCCATTGCTGCCACAGTATTGCCGCCTGGCGCGTTTGCATTACTGTTGTCTACGTTGAGATCTAGGTAACGCAGATTTGATTTCCACTGGTGTCCATTATCGCTGTTACCAATAAAGCCTAATACATAGGTGCGCGCATCATTATCATAAGTTGAGCCTATTGATTTTGACTGGTAACGGTAACCTCCTTTGTAAGTACTATGCTCATAGGTACAATCACCGTCTCCACCACAAGCGGCATTCGTTTCGGTATATTCAAAAAAAGTGCGAATAGACTGATTAAAAGCACGGTAACTCATATCTAGCCCCATAAGATAACTGTGCTCTTCAAAGGGGGGGAAGCGGTTTAACTGCATTGAATCTTCACCCATGCTTTCCCAGTAGATGCCGTAAGGCATACCATATAAGGTGCTGCCCCAGCGAAAATCAACGGCAGCAAGCTGATTGGCTGGGTTTTCCCCAGTGTAAACATTACTGTCTCCGGATAACATATCCCACCAAGTGCTTACGCCGCATCCTTTGTCATCACCGCATAACTGCGCCGTTCTGGTTATACCAAATTCAAAGTTTGGGTGAGGCTTAAAAGAGGTTCTAAAACTCCATAATAAAGCGTTGTCTATGCTGCGGTATTGATCATCATTCATCCATGAGATACCCGTTGTCAGGGTCCAAGGGCCTAGCCATTTTAAAACCGGCAGCGTAAATGCTTGCGGGTTATTACGGCTAACAGAAAGTGTGGGCATTGATCGAGTGTTGCTGCTTTTCATTAACGCCGTGTCCCAACCTTGTCCGTACCACTCATCATAGCTACCCGCCGTGAAAACCCAGTTTCCAAGTAATAGACTCAGATAACTTCCATCTAAACGCAACTCATCGCCATCTGTAGAATCATATACCGCGCTACTTTTTAAGCGGTAAGCAAAATATTCGCTTTCACCAGTGACGGCAATAGCTGCTTGCGCTTTTTCTTGAACGGGTGTGCCATAGTGCTGAAAGCGGGGCTTTTTAGTGGCGCCGGCAACAGATAAATCGATTTTATAACGGCTATTTTTTAAATTGTTATAATATTTAACAACGCGTTCATAAGATCCTTTCGCTTGTGCTGGAATATCTTCAGGCAGCGTCTCGTTAATTCCCTGCATCACCCCGCTCCACATTAAGGGGTAAGTCGTGGTTGGTACTTTAACAATACCCACATCAGCAAGTAGCTGAATATCTGCGCGGAGATGTAAATTATTAGCATCGATCCAGTGGTATGATGCTGATGCATTAGCACTGATAAGCAGTAAAAGAGTGAAAATAGCCTTTTTCATGAAACATCCTGTTATTTGTTTAATTCTGCCATATAAAGTGCGACACCTTGAGCAACACCTTTAAATTCCGCATCATAACCTACGCCACGAAGCTGGGTTAAATCTGCTTGAGTAAAACTTTGGTAGCGGCCTTTTAGATGCTCAGGGAATGGGATCCGCTGTACTTCACCTTTTTGGTGATAAGCGACAACGGCTTCACCCACTTCAAGGAAAGATTCTGCCTTGCCTGTGCCAACATTAAAAATTCCTGAAATATTGTGGTCAAAAAACCATAAGTTGACTTTGCAAACATCATCAATATAAACAAAATCACGTTTATGGTCACCCTCAAATAGTTTGGCGTTTTCATCAGCATTAAGTTGGTTATTTAGGTGAAATGCGACGCTTGCCATACTACCTTTATGTTGCTCACGCGGGCCGTAGACATTAAAATAACGGAAACCGACAATTTGAGGCAGCGTTTCATTGTGTGCTTTTGCGTCAATCCAAACGCGGCGTACATACTGGTCAAATTGAAATTTAGAGTAACCATAAACGTTTAATGGCTGTTCATATTTAAATTCTTCTTTAAAGGTATCATTGCCACCGTAAGTGGCTGCCGATGAAGCATATAAGAATGGAATGTCGCGTTCTATGCAGTAATGAAGCAGATCTTTGGAATATTCATAATTATTTTCCATCATGAATTTACCGTCCCATTCAGTCGTTGACGAGCATGCGCCTTCATGAAAAATCGCGTCAATATCACCGAATTCTTGCCCGGAAACGATCTGCGTAATAAATTCATCTTTATCCATATAATCCATAATCTGCAAATCAACAAGATTAATGAACTTAGTGCCATCGGTTAAATCATCGACAACGAGAATATCTGTAATGCCACGTTCATTAAGGGATTTGACGATATTACTGCCGATAAAACCGGCACCACCTGTAACTATAAACATGTTTTTACCTCTTGCTGGGGATAAGATTTAATATAGGAAATTATTATCATTATAGTATGCAATTATTTAAACTCGCATGCCAACTTTAGTTGTAATTTAAAGTAGATGATTTCCTTAATTATTAATGGATTAGATACAGGTTTTCGTAACCCTTTTTTATAAACTAAGGTAGAACATTTGAATGGGCAAAGTTTAATTATAAGCGCAACCGTTGTAACAACATTTGCAGAGGGAATGAGTCTTCTTACCATGTTACGGTCGGCTTTCTACTTTAGCATCCGAGCAAAGTTCTGTCGCTACATCTTGACGATATTTCAGTATAGGTCTACAAGGTTTAGTAATATAAACCCAATTGTTGAATGTATCTAAACGCCTAAAAAGAAGAACCAATGGCGAACGCGCAAACATCATGCCCCAACAATGAGTTCGGACATGATACTTCTAAAATACGGCCGTTTTACTGACTCTCTAAGCGATAGAGTCGCTCTTGATAAGCAAGGTCGCCCCAAAGTACATGTGCAAGTGCCTGTTTGCTTTCTGACTCGGTGAGTGTTGTTGGGCTTAATGTTTTATTGGTAAAATTATATTGATAAGCGATGGCTGCTTTTTGGGGTTGTAATACCACCAGTTTCTCAGGGGTAAAGTAGGCAAAGTTTTTATCAAACTGCAGCATAATACGCTGCTGCGCTTTATCTAAAGGCTTGCTTAGATCTTGTCCAAGCATCGGTGAGCGGTTTTCTATACCAATCAATGATAGCAAAGTCGGGGGCATATCAATGTTGCTTGCTAAGCGATCGTCTTTTTGCGCTTTAATTCCGCCACCAAAAATAACGGCGGGAATATGGAAGTTTTTGACCGGAACCGGCACATCACCATAGGCAGTCGCATCATGGTCTGCAATCAATAAAAATATTGTGTCTTTCCAATAGTCAGCTTTTTTGGCTTTTTTTATCAGTTCGCCAAGGGCATAATCAGAATATTTTATGGCGTTATTTCGTGTCTGTCTTTCACCTGGCTCGGGATCTATTTTACCTTCAGGGTATTCAAAGGGGGTATGGTTTGAGCTCGTAAAAACAAGGCTGAAAAAAGGCTGTCCAGAACTGTTTAATTCGACAAACTGCTGATGCGCTGCATTGTATAAGTCACCATCTGAAGCCCCCCATGAGCCTGTAAACTCGGGGTTTTTAAAACGTGGAAAGTCAAAGATATCAGTAAATCCATTACCTAAAAAGAAACTTTTCATATTATCAAAATGACTTTCGCCACCATAAATAAACTGCGTATGGTAATTATGTCGTTGCAGTAACTGTGCAATAGTGAAAAAATTAGTTTGGCTTTTTGATAGTTTGACCACTGAGCGCGACGGCGTCGGTGAAAAACCACTGACCACAGCTTCAATACCGCGTACTGAACGGGTACCTGTGGCATACAGATGAGAGAACATCCAGCTTTCATCAATTAATTTATCAAGGTTTGGGGTGAGATTGAGACCGCCGTAAGCGCCAACAAAACGTGCACCTAAACTTTCCTGCAGTAAAATAACTAAATTCTTCGGTTTTCCGGTGTAGCTTGGCTTATTGACTCGTAACGTTGGGATCTCTTCGCTAATAAACGCGCCTTTAGGCGCTGTTGATGCTCTGACTCGATCGATGATCTCTTGCCTGTCCATTTTTCCATAAAATGCTTGTACATTTTTTTCAGAGGTCATGTTTTTCAGTGCAAAAATGACCGAATAAGTAGAGTTGAGAACTAAATCGTTGAGTAATGGCGTGGTTGAAAAAGCGACCAGAGAGGGGTTGAGCGGACGGTGTTCCAGTGTTGACCGGGCGCCTAACAGGCTCACTAGTGCGACCAACAAAAACATAATGGGCATCCAATACCACTTAGGGCGCTGGATATTTTTTACTGTGTAAGCGCTTAATTTCCAACCTAAAAATAGGGTGGTTATCGTACCAACAAAGCCGATAAGCAGCTCTAATTTGTAACCGCCCCAGAGCATACTCAATACTTCTTTCGGGTAGATAAGATATTCAATAAATAAACGATTAGGTCTTAAATCATACTCACTGATAAAAGCGGGGGTAGCGAGCTCCATATAAACAAGAATCCATAATCCAACCACCAACCAAATACGTAATATTACTTTCCAAAATCGACCGATCAAACCATTAAACGGTAGCAAACATGATAGTAGCGCCGGTAATGCGTATAACCAACAGACAGTCGCAAAATCAATCCGTATTCCCTGTAGAAAAATATGTAAATAGTCGCTACTTTCCGTAATACGATCCGCTTCCCAGATAGTAAGCCCTAAGCGCGATAAAGATAAAATAATGAGCGCAGTTGCGGCAAAAACGATAATAGGAAAGAGAGGGCCTGTTAGGCGTTTGCACGAACTCATATTGTATCCTTGAGGGTAAATAGTCGCTATAAAAAGAGTGGCGCTAGGGTAGCACAGGTTTGATTCTTTCTTGAAACAGTTAAATGATGATCCGGTGCAAAAAAATAACAGTTAAAATGTAAATGAAATGTTGCGTATGTTCAACTGTATTTGTTAAGTTCTGGCAATTAAAAACACCGAAAAAAGGGATATACAATGACCACATTTCAGTTAATTAGTACTTATGATGCCCAGCAACGAGTCATAAAAGAGAAAATAAAAATAGCTGATATTCGCGATCAGAATACTTATAACTCAAGTTTCGGGGTTCATTTTTAGCCAATAAAAGTGAACCATCCCTCATTCTAGGGCTTCTTGCCGCAAAGTAAAGTTATCCATTTGCATGACTTGCGTAAAAAAATCGACAACCGTCT
>NZ_JAHNZV010000013.1 GCF_022267535.1 Psychromonas antarctica | reverse complement strand
CTGTTATTTATGCTTAGCTAGCATCCATTTTAATAAGCCTAAATAACATAATGAGTAGATATGGTTTAATGATTGTTAGTTTTCTCGACTAAGGAACAGTCTATTTCAGTTAGATTTCAGTTTTATGACACAATAGAAAATCTGATAATCATCTATTTATTTATGCTTGCTAAAATGAATACCTTGCTTTCATCCATTTTTACTACGCCGAAATAGATTATCTAATTAACGAGATGGGCATAAGGTGAAAATTTATGGCCTAGAAAGGAATGTGAGGGAATTTAAAACACAAAAAGGCCAGCTTAATGGGGGCTGGCCTTTATTGCTTTATGTAGAGAGTATGAAACTAGATTAAATATCTAAGTTTTCAACTCGTAAAGCGTTTTCTTCAATGAATTTACGGCGTGGTTCAACATGATCGCCCATTAAAGTACTAAACAATTGATCGGCGCCAACGGCATCTTCAATGGTTACTTGTAGCATATGACGTGAATTAGGATCCATTGTCGTATCACAGAGTTGATCTGGGTTCATCTCACCAAGACCTTTATAACGTTGTATATAAAGGCCTCGTTTGGATTCGTGCATTAACCATTCTATGGCATCAATAAAGTTATAGATTGGCTTGGTACGCTCTCCACGTTTTATATAAGCCCCCTCTTCTAACAGATCATTAATTTCACTGCCAAGAGAGACAAGTGATTTATAACCATCGGATCCAAAGAACTCTTCATCTAGTGAAAAATCATTATCTACGCCATGTCTACGTACTGTAAATATTATTTTATGGGTTAATTCATCTTCAGATTGAACTACTTCAGTGTTGTAATGCGTTCCCTGTAGCTCTTCTTTGTTTAATGTGTCAACAACCAGTTTAGCCCAGTCTGTTGCGCTTGCTTTATCGTTAAGCACTTCAACGGTCAATGCTGGTATGTAGATCAGTTTATTCAAAATAGTGGGTGGGAAACGGCGTTTTAAGCGAGTAATAGTTTCTTGTACTGCTCGATAGCGCTGAATTAACCCTTCTAGGGCAACACCTGAAAGGCCGGGCGCTTCCGAGTTTACATGCAAAGATGAGTTTTCCATTGCTAAGCTTGTTAAATAGGTCTGTAAAGCCAATTCATCTTTAACATAGGTTTCTTGTTTGCCTCTTTTTATTTTATAGAGTGGTGGTTGGGCAATATAGATATAGCCATTTTCAATGAGTTCAGGCATTTGACGGTAGAAAAAGGTTAACAATAACGTCCGGATATGTGATCCATCAACATCCGCATCGGTCATTATAATAATGCGGTGGTAACGCGTTTTTTCAGGGTTATATTCATCTCGGCCAATACCACATCCTAATGCGGTTATTAATGTTGCGACTTCTTGAGAAGAGAGCATTTTATCAAAACGTGCTTTTTCAACATTAAGTATTTTACCTTTTAGCGGTAAAATAGCCTGATTTTTACGGTTACGCCCCTGCTTAGCACTACCACCAGCAGAATCCCCTTCCACTATATAAAGCTCTGAAAGTGCGGGATCTTTTTCTTGGCAGTCAGCTAGTTTACCCGGTAAGCCCGCTAAATCTAATACGCCTTTGCGACGCGTCATATCACGCGCTTTACGCGCGGCTTCACGTGCTCGTGCAGCGTCAATTATCTTTGAGGTGATTATTTTAGCTTCAGATGGATTTTCTAATAAAAAATACTGAAGATTTTCACCCATTGCACTTTCGACAATCGGTCGTACCTCTGATGAAACTAAACGATCTTTTGTCTGAGATGAGAATTTCGGATCGGGAATTTTAACTGAAATAACAGCGGTTAGACCTTCTCGCGAGTCACCGCCTTCTGTTGATGCTTTATTCTTATTATTTTTAACTTTGGCCAGCTCTTTTTCCATATAGGTGTTTAAAGTACGAGTTAACGCACCACGGAAACCGGTTAAGTGTGAGCCACCATCACGTTGAGGGATGTTATTAGTAAAACAGTAGATATTTTCTTGGAAGCCATCATTCCACTGCATCGCGACTTCAACACTGGTGCCATCTTCATTATCAACTGAAAAATGAAAAACTTTTTGGTGAACAGGCGTTTTGTTTTTATTTAAATATTCAACAAACGATTTAATACCACCTTCATAATGAAAGTGATCGGCTTTGTCTTCTTCTCTTGTGTCGATAAGCTTGATCGATACACCTGAGTTTAAGAAAGAAAGCTCGCGTAACCGTTTTGCTAAAATATCGTAATGGAAAAGCGTATCAGTAAAGGTTTCTTTACTTGGCCAAAAACGGATTTCTGTCCCTGTATTTTCTGATTCACCGACAACGGCGATAGGTGCTTCGGGTACTCCATGAATATAAGTCTGTTGATATATTTTACCATTGCGTTTGACTGTTAAACGCAATTTACTCGATAGCGCATTGACAACAGAGATGCCGACACCGTGAAGTCCACCTGATACTTTATAAGAGTTATCATCGAATTTTCCGCCTGCATGTAAGACTGTCATGATGACTTCGGCGGCCGAAACCCCCTCTTCTTCATGCATATCAACAGGAATACCCCGACCGTTATCACGTACCGAAACACTACCATCGGTATGGATAGTTGTTACAATGTCACTACAGTGCCCTGCTAATGCTTCGTCAATTGAGTTATCTAGGATCTCAAACACCATGTGGTGCAGACCTGTACCATCATCGGTATCCCCGATATACATACCAGGGCGTTTACGTACCGCATCTAACCCTTTTAGTACTTTAATACTTGACGAATCATAACTATTCTCAGCCATAAAACTTTCACCTATTCTACAGTAATCTTGCCGTGCTCCACGTGAAACACAGTGCGTTCCTGCCCAAATAATGTCTCGATACTGTTTTTTTCAATAACAGTGATAAACACTTGAGCATCGGAGTTTAAAATGTGTTTTGCTAATAACTGTTGTTTGCTCTGATCTAACTCAGAACTAAAATCATCAATTAAGAAAACACACTGTTTATTGTTAAATGAGTTTAAAAATAAACCCTGAGCTAGCCGTAAGGCATAAACAAAGAGCTTTAAATGTCCTCGAGATAACACGTCTGAAACTGGTATCCCATTGATCTTAAAGCGAACATCTGCTTTTTGAGGGCCAGAGCTTGTATAACCGAGTTGTTTGTCTCGATAGAAATTATCTGTTAAGTATTCTTGTAATGATTTATTTTTTTTATCCCAGCCACAAAAAAAATGGCTGGTGATTGAAACGTCAGGCAAAAAATCGGCAACGGTTGTATTTATCAATGGTATTAACCGATCAAAATAAGCCTGCCGTTGTGCGCTGATTTCATCACTTAGAAGACAAAGTTCATTATCCCATACTTGAAGCTCGTTGTAAGTTTTACATTGCTTTAAAGCGGCATTACGTTGCTTTAATAGTCGTTTTATACGAGCCCAGTTATTATAAAAGAGCTGATCATGATAAAAAACCCCCCAGTCAAGAAAAGCGCGACGATTTTTAGGCGATCCAGTGAGTAAAGTATAACTTTCAGGGGTGATTAATTGTACCGGTAGGTATTGCGTTAATATCGCTAATTTAGTGGCGTGTGCACCATTAATCTTTAGTTGCGTCTCACCGTTTTGAGATTTTTGCAAACCGATAGGAATAGTCAAATTACCGTTGTGAATTTCAGCGTAAAGTGTGAATGCTTTGTGATCATAACTGATCACACGGCTGGTCAAATGGGAACGGAACGAGCGTCCGAGTCCTAAAAAATAGATAGCCTCAAGAATTGATGTTTTACCACTGCCATTGGCACCCACAATCATATTAATTTTGGGATTGAATGTCAGTGTCGCTTCGCTAATATTACGCAGTTGATAAATGATTAATTTTACTAGCGGCATTTATTGCAACAACCTAAATTGATATGTTCATATTTTAAGGTGCTCAACGCAGCTACAAACGCATCGGCATTAAAACATAGAGTGAGTCATCACTATCAACCGATTCTATTAGTGCGCTATGATCTGAACTGCTAAAGGTTATTTTTACTTGTTCACTTTTTAAGGTGTTTAAGACATCTAATACATAACTTACATTAAAGCCAATTTCCAAATCTGCAGATTGATAATCAACATCAAGGTATTCCTCGGCCTCTTCCCGCTCGGGATTGTTTGCCGTGATTTGCAGTAAGTTTTCTGACAGTGTTAAGCGTACGCCTCTGAACTTTTCATTGGACAAAATGGCTGCCCGTGAAAACGCTTGTTTAAGGGCTTCTCTGTTTGAAAGTAACTCTTTATCGCCGTTACGAGGAATAACGCGACGGTAATCAGGAAAGCGGCCATCAACCAGTTTGGTGGTAAAGATAAAGCCATCAATAATCGCGCGCAGGTTGTTCTGCCCTATTTGAATGGTGACATTAGCTTGGTCATTATCAAGTAACTTAACTAATTCTATGACCCCTTTTCTGGGCACAATAACCGATTGTTCGTCAATGCTACCTGTTAGAGAAATCGAACAGGATGCTAGGCGATGGCCATCTGTTGCGACGCTGCGCAATGTTTGTCCAGACGCTTCAAAGTACATTCCATTGAGGTAATAACGGACGTCTTGGCTGGCCATTGCAAATTGTGTAAATTCGATAAGTTTCTTGAATTCTGCTTGCGCAACGGTAAATTCGAGCAAACTTTGCCATGATTCGATATTGGGAAAATCAGCAGCGGGCAGAGAAGATAGTAAGTAACGACTTCTCCCCGAGCGAACGGTGACGCGATCATCTTTGACCTGAAAAGTAATTTCACAAGGTTCAGATAAACCGCGACAAATATCTAACAGTTTGCGCGCAGGCACTGTAATTTGACCATCTTGCGAAGGTTGCACCAAGTTGATTTGCGTGATCAATTCAACTTCGAGATCAGTGCCGGTTAAGCTTAATAAATTATCTTTAACTTCAATTAAAATATTACCCATAATGGGTAATGCTGGGCGGCCACCTGCAACTGAACTAACCACGAGTTGTAGTGGGCGGAGAAATGCTTCCCGAGAAATTGAAAACTGCATAATATAAATGGCCTTGTAGCAATTACATTGAAAGTGTGCGGATTAGAATTTTATAATCTTCTTGAATATCGTTATTTTCACGACGTAATTCAGCCACTTTACGGCAAGCATGTAAAACCGTGGTGTGATCGCGTCCGCCAAATGCCTCTCCAATCTCTGGTAGGCTGTGTTGTGTTAGCTCTTTAGCCAGTGCCATTGCTATTTGTCTCGGGCGAGCGACAGTGCGGGTACGGCGTTTTGATGACATATCTGAGGTTTTGATGCGGTAATGCTCAGCAACTACTTTTTGAATATTGTCGATGGTGGTTTGCTTAGTATGTACCGCTAACATATCACGTAGCGCATCTTGTACCAATGCGATGGTGATATCTTGCCCGGTAAACTGTGCTTTAGCTGATATATTGGCAATCGCGCCTTCTAAAACACGCACATCAGTAATGGTTAGGCGTTTGGCAATAAAAAAAGCAACATCATCAGGTAACTTCAGTCCGCGCTCTTCTGCTTTGGTAATTAAAATGGCAACACGCGTTTCTAATTCAGGGGGATCGATGGGAATAGATAATCCCCAGCCAAAACGTGTGCGTAGCCGTTCATCAATTCCTTCAATTTCTTTTGGAAAACGGTCACTGGTTAAAATAACCTGTTGATGAGCATCTAACATGGAATTAAATGTTTGGAACAAGACTTCCTGTGAGCGATCTTTTCCCGCAAAGAAATGAATATCATCAATAAGTAGTGCATCAAGTGAGGCATAATACTCTTTGAATTGCTCGATAGTATTATTACGAATTGAATTGATCATATCCTGAACAAAACGCTCAGAACGGATGTACACAACTTTGCTGTGTGGATTGCCCGCTTCAATTGCATTGCCAACGGCATGTAACAAATGTGTTTTTCCTAACCCCGGATGCGCATATAAAAATAACGGGTTGTAGACATCGCCAGGATTTTCAGCAATTTGTTGGGTCGTCGCAATTGCAAAATTATTTGATTTACCCTCAACAAAATTGTCAAAAGTGTATTTTTTTATTAGGTTACTTTTGTGTGCCACGCTGTTGGCTTTACTCGCACCTTCCCATGGCTGATTTAAATTTTTGACTTGTGGCGTGGGTGCTTGCGCTGTTTTTGTTTCTGCGGAACTTGCATTACCAACTAATAAACGTATTTTAATGGGCTGATTTGGGCTTTCCTGATGGGTAAGTTGTTGGATTTTACTTTCAATATTATCCATGTATTTATTGCGTACCCATTCGCTTGTATATTTATTTGGCGAATAAAGAGAGAGGGTTGAACCGCTAAAATCGGCTTGCAAAGGACGCAACCAAGTACTGAAATCTCCCACTGACAGTTCATCTTTTAATTGTGCTAAGCACTCTTGCCAAATTGCGAGAGACATGACTAACTCCAGTTGTTAAATTAGGGCGGATAATTCTACCGATAAGATCCGTTTTTCGCTAGGAGATCCATCAATAAATAAATAAAAAAGATCCTTGTGTTTATTGCTATTAGGTGCAGGGACTGTTTAATTTTGTGTTGCTAATTCTATATGCCTAAAAGGTGGCGTTTGCGAGCTGGCGCGCATTGTCATCGATGGGGAATAAAATAAACAAAGATCATCGATAGATCCTTGCTTATTCATCACGCTTCTATATAATCCCATCACCCTGACTTTTGAGTCTGGATTGCAGTTTAAATTTACTTTATCGTAAGTTGATAATTTTAAAAATAATAATTTAATCTGCTTGAAAGAAGCATCTCTGATTGACTTTTAGTCTATCACTACATAGAATTCGCTCTCTTTTTAATCGGCTAACTCTTTTTCTTTATTATTTGTGATTTACTTTGTAAGTGATTTACCAATAATGAGCTAAAAATATTAGCTACTGTACAGTACTTAACTATTAGTGGAAAAGAGCATGAAACGTACTTTTCAACCAAGCAACATTAAGCGTAAACGTTCACACGGTTTTCGAACTCGTATGGCGACTAAAAATGGTCGCGCAGTACTAGCTCGTCGTCGTGCTAAAGGCCGTGCAAGCTTAAGCGCATAATCTACCAGACGTGGTGAATTATTCGTTTTCTCGGGAGTTACGTCTGTTAACTCCCGATGATTTTCAACCCGTATTTAAAAATGCTATTCCAGCAGTATCACCGCACCTTACTCTTCTTGCCCGAAAAAATACCTTAGATCACCCTCGCATAGGAATGGCTATTCCTAAAAAGCACATTAAACGTGCTGTTGGGCGTAATCGAATTCGTCGTATAGTAAGAGAACAGTTTCGACATCAACAGCATCAACTCCCTGCAATTGACATCGTTGTTATTGCTAAAGCGGGTATTGCTGATTTATCAAATCAAGAGATTGATAAAATTTTGGATAAATTATGGCGAAAATTAGTGCAACGTTGCAATGGTTAATGATTAAATTAATTCGGGGTTATCAGATATTCATTAGCCCAATGATTGGTCCTCGTTGTCGTTTTACGCCGACCTGCTCTGAATATGCGATCCAAGCAATAAATTTGCATGGAATAGCAAAAGGATCTTGGCTCGCTGGCTTGCGTCTTATAAAATGTCAGCCTTTAAATGAAGGTGGTTACGATCCTGTGCCTACTTGTTGCGCTAATAAAAATAAACCTAAATAAAGAGATAAAAAAACGCTATGGAATCCCAACGCAATTTACTTCTACTCGCTCTGCTGTTTGTTAGCTTTTTGCTTTATCAAGCATGGGTTGTTGAACACAATCCTCAACCCGTTGCGCAAGCGCAAACAACACAAGAGACGCAAGATAGCAGCTCTTCTGTTCTTACTAGCAGCAACTTTAGTGCTGATGTTCCGGTTTCGTCAGAAATAGTGCCGAGCAGTGATATTCCTGCGCAGCAGAGTGCGAGCCGATCGGTTATTCTAGAAAATGACCAATTACGTCTGTCTATCTCTTTAATTGGTGGTGATGTTATCTCTGCTGATCTCTTAGAGCATGATGATGAACTTGATTCTGGTGTTCCTTTCCGTTTGTTAGACAGTGGTAATGGCTTCACTTACATCGCACAAAGTGGTTTGATTGCACAAGGGCCTGATGCAAATAAAAAAGGCCGCCCAGTTTATACTGCAAATAATAACGAATCTGTATTAACTGAGGGTCAAAATAGCGTTTCTACCTCATTAACTTTTACTGATGATAACGGTAATATTTTTGTTAAAACGTTCACCCTAAAACGTGGTGAATATGTGGTAACAGTTTCTTACAAAATTGAAAATAATACTGACAGTGCATTTAATGTGCAGTTATACGGCCAGTTAAAAGAAAGTATTGAGCAAGGTAAATCGGGTAATATGATGATGCCCATATACCGTGGTGGTGCTTTCTCTGGCGCAGAGACGCGTTACAGTAAGTACAAATTTGATGATATGCAAGACGAAGCATTGAATGTCACTACCCAAGGTGGCTGGGTGGCAATGTTACAGCATTACTTTGTATCTGCATGGATTCCTGTGGCGACAGAGGAAAATAAACTTTACAGCTCTATTTCAGCCAATAAGAAAGATGCCAATATAGGCTTTAGAGCGCCGATTAAAACGATTGATGCCAATAGTGTTGCAGAAATTAATGCGCAATTATGGGTTGGACCTAAATTACAGAGTCAAATGGCTGAAACTGCGGACCATCTTGATCTGACCGTTGATTACGGTTGGTTGTGGTTTCTTGCGCAGCCGATGTTTAAATTGCTGCTGTTTTTTCAAAGCATCGTTGGTAACTGGGGACTTGCGATTATTCTTATTACCTTTACGGTAAAAGGAGCCCTTTATCCGCTCACTAAAGCACAATATACCTCAATGGCAAAAATGCGTTTACTGCAGCCTAAGATTAAGGAGTTACGTGATCGTTTTGACGGAGATAAACAGAAAGTCTCTAAAGCGATGATGGAGTTGTACAAAAAAGAGAAAGTGAATCCGCTTGGTGGTTGTTTCCCTATCTTGCTGCAAATGCCTATCTTTATTGCCTTGTACTGGTCATTAATGGAATCGGTTGAACTACGACATGCCCCCTTTATGCTCTGGATTCAAGATTTATCGGTACAAGATCCCTACTATGTTCTACCTGTTTTGATGGGGGTGAGCATGTTCTTTATCCAGAAGATGTCGCCAACAACAGTGCAAGATCCAATGCAGCAGAAAGTGATGAAATTTATGCCGATAATCTTCACTGGTTTCTTCGTTATGTTCCCTGCCGGTTTGGTTTTATATTGGTTAATGAGTAATATTGTTACCCTTATTCAACAAACATTAATCTATCGCAGTTTTGAAAAGCAAGGGTTGAACGAGAAGAAGAAGAAATAGCTTTGTCGATAAGGCAGCGTTAACATACAAGGCGGCTTATTTAAGCCGCCTTTTTTATATCTGGATGATTCAATCAATAGGAACAGCTTATGCTCATAGCTAACGACACAATTGTAGCTCAAGCGACTGCGCCAGGTCGTGGCGGTGTCGGTATTATTCGCGTTTCAGGGCCCGCTGCAGAAACGGTTGCAAGAGTGATTTTAGGTAAAGTGCCAAAAACACGTTATGCCGAATATTTACAGTTTAACGATCATAATCAAGCAGCGTTAGATCAGGGGATTGCGCTGCTGTTTAAGGCGCCCAACTCGTTCACGGGTGAGGATATATTAGAGCTGCAATGTCATGGTGGGCCGATCGTAATGGATATGCTTATCAAAGCTATTTTAACGATTAAAAATATTCGTAGCGCAAAGCCGGGTGAGTTTTCTGAGCGTGCTTTTATGAATGATAAGCTTGATCTTGCTCAAGCTGAGGCGATTGCGGATCTGATTGATGCTACGTCAGAGCAAGCGGCTAAAAGCGCCTTACACTCGCTGCAAGGCGAATTTTCAGCTAAAATTTATGATCTCGTAGAAAGTCTTATCCATTTACGCATTTATGTCGAAGCGTCCATTGATTTCCCAGAAGAAGAGGTTGATTTCTTAAGTGATGGTAAAATTGCCAATGATCTCTATCAGATTATTGCTAATTTAGATGCGGTACAAGCACAAGCAAAACAAGGTGCTATTTTACGTGAAGGGATGAAGGTCGTTATTGCTGGCCGACCTAATGCAGGTAAGTCGAGTTTACTTAATAACCTAGTGGGCAAAGAGAGCGCTATTGTTACAGATATCGCAGGTACGACGCGTGATGTCATGCGTGAGCATATTCATATCGATGGTATGCCATTGCATATTATTGATACTGCGGGACTGCGAGAGGGCACGGATGAAGTAGAGAAAATAGGAATCGCGCGCGCTTGGGATGAGATAAATAGCGCAGACAGGATCCTCTTTATGCTTGATGCGACCACCACAGATGCACAAGATCCACATGAGATTTGGCCTGATTTCATCGATAAACTGCCTGAGAATATCGGCTTAACTGTTGTACGCAATAAAGCAGATTTAACGGGGGAAACATTAGCCGTGACAAAAGACAATAAGTATCCTGTGTATCCTATTTCAGCTAAAACAGGATTAGGTGTCGATGCTTTAAAAGCTCATCTGAAAGATATAATGGGCTATCAAAGTAATAGCGAAGGCGGTTTTATGGCGCGTCGTCGCCATTTAGAAGCTATCGATAATGCGCAGGCACATCTACTTGAAGGAAAAATTCAACTTGAAGAGTTTCAAGCGGGAGAACTGTTAGCTGAAGAGCTGCGTTTAACTCAACAATGCCTTAGTGAAATAACGGGAGAGTTTAGCTCAAATGATCTACTGGGACGGATTTTCTCAAGTTTTTGTATTGGCAAATAACCTGTTTATGTCAGCCTGAAGCCGTTAATCTACGGCTTTTTCTATTACTATAACGTTTGTTCTCTTGTTACAACGCCATTGTTGTGTGTGAGTGCTTACTATCAGTGTTTTGCCTTCTAATCCATTTTTTGTATTAGTCTTGATGGATTATATCCGCTGTTTACTGACGCTTTTGCTTTAAGTCATTTATTCCTCATTCTCATTTTTTATTTCACATCCCTGCATCTCTAGAGGGTATATATCTAAACTACCTCGAGATGCTGATTCAGGGCATCACCCGGATGCTTCCCTTTTCAATCGTTGCTAGCTTGGCTATCGTCATGATTATGTCACGGTAATGTCGCAATAGTGTAACAGAGTGTCGTTAAGCTTTATTTCGTAAACAGCCTGAGAGCTGGAAAACTAAAAAACATTAACCCACTTAATACGGAATCATTATGAAAAAGACACTATTAGCTGTAACAATTTTAACCAGTTTCGTTTCTGCCGCGCAAGCGAGTGTAACGGTATTTAAAAATGACACTAACCAGATAGATTTAAAAGGGCGTGTTTATGCTGGTTATGTGAACCAGGAAAATAATGAGGATGAAGTCAGTAACGGTAACTCCGACGCTTATTTTCGCTTGGGGTTCAAAACGAAGTCACAATTAAGCGATAGCTTAACGGGTATTTCTGAACTTGAAATACAATGGGCTATTGCAGATAAAGAGAAGCAAGATAAGACTAAAACGCGTCTGGCTTATGTCGGTACAGAAGCAAATTGGGGGGTGATTACTTTTGGTCGTCAATATGTTACGGATGAACTTGTGGCTGATTGGACTGACTCGGCTGTTTCAAATGTGCCTGGAAATGATGCACTCAATGAGTTCGGACGTGAATCAAATGTATTAAAATTCCAAGGGACATATATTAAGGCATTAACCGTCGGTGCGCATGTACAACTTGAGAATAACCAAGAAGAAACGGGTAAAAAATCAGGTTTTGGTATGGGAGCGGTTTACGCTACTAATTTTGGTCTAGATCTCGGTGCTACTTATGGTATTGAGACAAACAACGAAGTAGATACGACAACTACTTTATTGGGCGCTCAATATAAAATAGCAGATGTAACCGCTGCTGTTGTCTTTGATTTGACGGATCAAGAAAACGATGCGGATCATACTGCAATCGAAACATCACTTGCTTACCAGTTTGATAAGATAACCGTTGTCGGTCGTTATTTACAAAAAGATATCGATGGCCAAGCTGATCTTGCTGTTGATCAAGTTACTTTTGGTGCTGCATACAAATTTACCAAACAATTCCGTATTGTCGGAGAATATGTTGCAGACCAAGCTGAAGGTAATGAAGATGCCTTAACTTTTGCTGCGCGTTACGATTTCTAGAGAACACTTTACACTCTGATTTACAAAGAAAATCCCAGCAAATAGCTGGGTTTTTTTTGTGCTAAATTTAGCTTGTAAGAGATCGACCATTCCTGACTGGTGATATTGTTATTATTAGCATGGTTATTGCGTCTATTTAAAATAAAAAGTTATTGTATGTCTTTGTTTTTAATTGGTTTGTTGTTTTTTATCTCGTTGAGAATGAAAATGTTTTTATTTTAATATCCTTTTGAGCTTTATAACTGCGTATTATCTTTAACAAGAAGAAAGGCGGCTTTACAGGATGTAGAGCAAGCAATTTTCTATTTAAGAAAAGAAACAGGATGTTGTTAAAGATAAATAAGGATTATTTATCTTGTCAGGAAGACCAAGGACGCTCTTAGAATAAGAGCTTATAAAGTAGGATTGCTTTATATAAGGATAGTAGGGATCACCTTCTAGGATTGAAGGTTAATAATGATCAGGATGGTTATTATTAGGTCAGGATGACGAAAAATGGACACCTCCTAATGGATGGGAGAGGTTGATGAACAGGACCGTTTATCAAATAAGGATATAAAAAGGATGTACCCAAAGGATTGGGAAATGGAAGCCTAGATGGGCCTTAGTCAAAAGGGATGTTAGCAGGACGCATAAACCATCATGGAGTTAGATGGTATGACTAAACCTAGGGTAGCTTCGGCTACCCTTTCCTTTGCCTGATTTTCAATGATTTTATAATCTATACTAAGACAACTGTTTTGCTAAACTCTGCTGTAGTTTCTCATATTCAAATTTAAATTGTGCATCGATTAACTTCCTCGGAAAAACATTTGTACTGCTAAGTAACAATTCTTTACCCATTTGGGCAAATAATAATTTGACTAAAAAAGCAGGGAGAGGCAGTAAGCAAGGGCGTTTCAGTTGTGTTGCGAGTAACTGGCTAAATTGTCGGTTGGATATGGGATTGGGTGATACTAAATTCACCGGACCTTGTATTTGAGGGGTCTCAATAATAAAAAAAATTGCCTCAAGCAGATCATTGATATCAATCCAGCTCATTATTTGCTGCCCCGAGCCGATACGGCCACCCAGCCCGAGTTTAAAGGCTGGCAGCATTTTGGCTAATGCACCTCCTTCTTTACTCATCACAATACCCGTGCGTAAATTTACTAGGCGAGTATCAGTAGATTTAATCCCTTCAGCCACTTGCTCCCACTGACAGGCCAGTTGACTCACGAAATCTTTTCCAACAGGCGCATTTTCAGTTACTTGTTGCTGACCTTTATCGCCATAAAATCCAATAGCCGAGGCGTTGATAAATAGTTTTGGCGGCGGAGAAACCGTTTGAAAGTGGTCAACAAGTAATTTTGTTGATGAAATTCGACTGTCTATCAATTGTTGTTTCTTACGCCTTGTCCAGCGTCCGCTGGCGATACTTTCACCGGCTAAGTTAATGACCACATCTGGATTTGCAAATGCCTTTAGCTGCAATGATTTATTGTTAATATCCCAATAGGGATGTTGTGCCTGTGGTTTGCGTAGTAGACGCCCAACAATGAATCCTTTTTTTTCTAAAAAAGGGACCAATGCCGAGCCAATTAGGCCGGAAGAGCCACTAATAAGTACCGTTTTATTGTTCATTCGAACTCCGGATAAAATAATTACGTTAGCGTGAATGCTGATGTTAAAATAATAGTTTGTAACTTAATAAATAGGTTAGACCCTTTATGCTTTTGATGATCGATAATTACGATTCTTTTACATATAACTTAGTGCAATATTTTGGCGAATTAAAACAGCAGGTTATCGTAAAAAGAAATGATCAAATTAGTTTACAAGAGATTGCTGATTTAAATCCTGATTATTTGGTGATCTCACCAGGTCCCTGTACGCCCAATGATGCGGGTATTTCGTTGGCGGCAATAGAGCGTTTTGCGGGGCAAATACCTTTGCTGGGAGTCTGTTTAGGTCATCAAAGTATCGCTCAAGTGTTTGGTGCGCAAGTCGTACGTGCAGATAAAGTGATGCATGGCAAAAATTCACTTATTGAGCATGATGGCAAAGGTGTTTTTAGCGGGCTACGTAATCCGTTGGATATTACGCGCTACCACAGTCTGGTGGTCGATCCCGACAGCTTACCTGATTGCTTTAACGTGTCGGCGACGGTCATTAACAGCAATGAGATAATGGCAATTCGCCATAACACTTTGATGCTGGAGGGAGTACAATTTCATCCTGAGAGTATTATGTCTGAGCAAGGTTTGAAATTGTTGAACAATTTTCTTGTGCAAGGTATTGGTTTCAAAAAATAAGTGCGTATATTAGTCACTTTAGTTTCTAGTCTATCTGCTTTTATTTAATAGGGTTAAAGGATTTTCTTATGTCAAACACACAAATCACTCGTGCACTTTTTGATCAAGTTATGGTGCCTAATTATGCGCCGTTAAATATGATCCCTGTGCGCGGTCAAGGATCACTTGTTTGGGATCAGGAAGATAATGAATATTTAGACTTAACCGGTGGGATAGCGGTTAATGCACTCGGCCATGCACACCCTGAATTAGTTGCAGCATTAACGGAGCAAGCAAAAAAATTATGGCATGTTAGTAATATTTATACTAACGAACCGGCCTTAATGTTAGCGCAAAAATTAGTCGACTATACCTTCGCGGAAAAGGTGTTTTTTGCTAATTCAGGCGCAGAGGCAAATGAAGCAGCATTAAAACTTGCACGTCGTTTTGCTTTTGATAATGCGTGTAAAGATAAAAGCGAAATTATAGCCTTTTACAAAGGCTTCCACGGGCGTACTTTTTTTACAGTTACGGCAGGTGGACAAGCGACTTACTCTGATGGCTTCGGACCCAAACCTGGCGACATTACTCACCTTGAATATAATGATTTAGAGGCGTTAACAAACGCGATATCAGAGAGAACGTGTGCGGTTATTTTAGAGCCATTGCAGGGCGAGGGCGGTATATTACCCATCGATAAAGTATTCGCACAAGGAGTGCGGGCTTTATGTGATAAATATAATGCGTTAATGATATTTGATGAAGTACAAACCGGAATGGGGCGTACTGGTGACTTATTTGCCTATATGGGATTAGGGGTGACGCCTGATGTGTTGACCTCTGCGAAGTCTCTCGGTGCCGGGTTCCCTATTGCCGCTATGCTAACACTTAGCAAGTTTGCCAACAGCCTAACACCGGGTACTCATGGCACGACATTTGGTGGCAACCCCCTGGCTTGTGCGGTTGCCAATAAAGCCTTTGAGCTTATTAATACGCCTGAGATGTTGCGGGGGGTCAAAGATAAAGAGGTTTTATTCCGTGATTTACTAGCTAAGATTAATGATGAGTTCGCTGTTTTTAAAGAAATACGTGGTGCTGGGCTGCTATTAGGCGCGGTCTTAAATGAGCAATATCAAGGTCGGGCTAAAGATTTCCTTTTAGCGAGTGTAGAGCAAGGTCTGTTGGTGTTGATCGCGGGTGCTAATGTTATCCGTTTTGCGCCAGCACTCAATATTAGTAACGAACAAATAAAGCAAGCAATGGTCAAATTTAGAGCGGCTGTGCAAGCGATAACACTAATGTCATAAAAATAATATAAAAACAACGAATTGTTACTCTATAGCCTCTATAATCGAGGCGTAAAGTTAGCACAGAATTTTAATCTATATCCAAGCCATCCGAATATCTATTTCTACCGGGCTTGGTATGAAACAGTATGTCGAATTGGGAGCTCAAAATGAGACGCGAACTAGCAATTGAATTTTCTCGAGTAACAGAAGCCGCTGCATTAGCAGGGTATAAATGGCTAGGAAGAGGTGATAAAAATATTGCCGATGGCGCAGCGGTAGAAGCGATGCGTTTGATTTTTAATCAGATTGATATTGATGGCGAGATCGTGATTGGTGAAGGTGAAATTGATGATGCACCAATGTTATATATTGGTGAGCATGTGGGCACGGGTAAAGGGGGCGCTGTCGATATCGCAGTTGATCCTATCGAAGGTACTCGTATGACCGCAATGGGCCAGTCCAATGCATTAGCGGTACTTGCTGTTGGTGAAAAAGGTAGTTTTTTACACGCACCTGATATGTATATGGAAAAGTTAATTGTTGGTCCAAATGCCAAAGATGCCATTAATTTAGAGCTTTCCTTGGAGCAGAATTTAAAAGCAATTGCGCTGGCGTTAGGTAAACCATTAAGGGAATTAACGGTTGCGACACTTGCGAAGCCGCGTCATGATCGCATCATTAAAGAGATGCAGGGCTTAGGCGTACGTGTTTTTGCGATTCCCGATGGTGATGTAGCGATCGCTGTACTTGCTTGTATGCCGGATAGCCAAGTGGATGTTCTTTACTGTATTGGTGGAGCACCAGAGGGCGTCATTTCAGCTGCGGTTGTGCGTGCATTAGATGGCAATATGCAGGCTAGATTAATCCCTCGCCCGATGGTTAAAGGGCCAACGGAAGAGAACATTCGCATTGGCGAAGAAGAGATTGCGCGCTGCAAAGAGGCTGGTATTGAGGTAAACAAAGTTTTAAAACTTGAAGATCTCGTTAAAAATGACAATATTATCTTTTCTGCAACGGGTATTACGAAGGGGGATTTACTCGAAGGTGTTTCGGTAAATGGTCGTTTAGCAACAACTGAGACGTTATTGGTGCGAGGAAAGTCACGTACAGTACGTCGTATTCGTTCTACTCATTATCTGGATCGTAAAGATCCAAAATTAAAAGAAATTATTTTTTAATCATTCATCACCACAAAAAAGGCGCTCTTTGAGCGCCTTTTTTGTCTGTTATTTTCACAACCTCTTTATCGACTTTTGGCTGCTATTTGCGTAACTTGACACTTGATACTTGATGATTAAGCGCCTTTTTTAGGATCAAGTTTGCTCTGTCTCGTGTCGGACGGATATTCTCTTCTAAATTAATGCCGTTAATTTCATCCCAAATTTTATCGGCTATGGCCATGGCTTCTTTTTTATCCATCTTCGAATAGCTATGAAAATAAGCCTTGGGGTCGGTAAATGCCCCTTCTCGAAACTTTAAAAAGCGCTGGATATACCATTGTTTTAATAGCGGGGTATCAGCATCAACGAAAATAGAAAAATCGACAAAATCGGAGACAAAAACACGATACGGGTGATCCGGATAGTTGGTTGCGGTTTGTAGTACATTCAGGCCTTCTAAAATAACGATATCGGGTTTTTCAACAGAAATCGATTGATCCGGCAATATATCGTAAGTCAGATGGGAGTAGATTGGCGCTGAAACATGTTCTTCGCCCGATTTTATGGCGGCAACGAAGTCTACTAAGGCTTTAATATCAAAGCTCTCTGGAAAGCCTTTTTTGTGCATCAGGTTGCGGGCAACCAGATCTTGATTGGATCGTAAAAAACCATCTGTTGTCACCAGAGCTACTTTCGGATGCTCAGACCAACGAGATAACAACGCTTGTAAAATACGCGCGGTAGTACTTTTACCTACCGCGACACTGCCTGCAATACCAATAATATAAGGCACATTGTCATTTTTACTATTTAAAAATTTATCACGCACAGTATGTCTATACTGCTGTGCTTTTACATATAAACTGAGTAAACGAGAGAGTGGTAGATAAATATCAATCACCTCATCAATAGATAGCGATTCGTTGATCCCCTGCAGCTGTTTTAGATTATCTTCAGAAAGAGTAAGCTCGACATCATCACGCAGTTTTGCCCATTGTGTTCGCTCAAAATGCATATAGGCGCTATGCATATTATGCTGATTTTGGGACTGTTTTATTTTCATCTTCATTCGTTTCTTGTTCGATATAAAGCGATTTAGCATGGCCTTGGGGGTTATCTGAATAAATATGATATTGGCCAGCAGGTTTAATTAATAGTTCAAAAAGCCTGATCAGTGCATCTTGGGATTGTTCGATATTTTTTAACCTGACTAAACGCGCGAAAGCCGCATCAAAATCACTATCAACCCAACAAGTGTAATCATACAGATCTAAATAGGCTTCCTGTAATAGGTAAACACCTTCAATAAGTATGATATCAATATCATTAAAATCATACTCAACGGTACGTGGATTCATTACATCATCAAGAGTGACCGATGTTTTAATGCTACCAAACAGTTTTAGCGGTAAAATGAGTTGCTCAAACATTTCATCAAAACGATAAGCGTTTAAGTAATACTCTTCTGGACTGCTCATCACATTAAAGCGCACGCTCTCTGATGCTTCCCAGTCATCTCCATGGATAACGGCAACGGAAACACCTTCAAGTATTAAGGCTGCCGCAACTTTTTCAGTCAATGCGCGTTTTCCACACCCCTCAATGCCACTAATTGCAATAATCAGTGCTTTTGATGACTCTTTTTGATTGTGCAGATCACGTAAAACAGATTTTATTTGCGCTGCATTATTAAATACGGTTTTCAACGATACTGCTCCTTTATTGATATATTGCCATTATGCCATGAAAAGAATGAGGCACAAAAAGGGTCACATCAGTGACCTTGAAACCGATTTTTAAATTCTAATGCTGATTTAATCTTTCTTTTGAGTTAGAAAATCAACCAAATCGATAAATTCTGCCGTGCTACTTATGGAGCCTGTATTGACTTTGTATTTCCCATTAACAATGATTGTTGGCACGCCACTGATACGAAATGTTTCTGTATTGCGTTTCATTTGCGATGCCAGTCCGTTGACGGGGAAGCTCTCTAAAGCACCTTTAGCTTCTTTCTCAGAAATTCCCGCTGTCTTGAATATCGCGAGGATGTCTTTTTCACTGGTAATTGCTTTACGTTGTTTTTGAATTTGGTCAAAGATAATATCCGTTACTTTATCTTCGACTTGCAGTAGTTGTGACGCTGCGAAGGCTTTGGTAATCTCGGGGCCCATCTCTCGACCTAAAAAGTCTACGTGGTTCTTTTTAATCTTCACATTTTTAGGTAAGTGATCTTTTAGGGTGTTCATTAGCGGTTCGAATTGCAAACAGTGTGGGCAGTAGAAAGAGAAAAACTCCATCACCTCGGGTGTTGCTGTTGCCGTTTGCTTAACGATTTCATAATGAGTGCCTTCTTTGTACTCAATCGCATTCGCGGTTAGTGGAAGTAGTATCAAAGCCGCGATCAGTGCAAAAAATTTGTTCATTGTATGTTCCCTTATTAAAATATTCGTTGTTTTGTTTATATATTGTTGTTTTTTATAATGAGCTTAATTAATAACTCGGTTGCAAAGAAAGCGGGGCTTCTTTGATTGCGCTTGTTTGCTGTTGCAGCGATTGTAACAACTCTTTCCAGTATTGGTCAGTTGTGAACCATGGAAAGTTCATTGGAAAAGCCGGATCTGCCCATCGCTTATTGATCCAGCCCACATAATTGATCATACGCATACTGCGCAATGATTCAATTAAGTGCAACTCTTTTAAATCGAAGTCGTATTCTTCTTGATAACCATCTAACAAGATTGATAACTGAAGCTGTTTTTCTACTCGCGAACCGCTTAGTAGCATCCATATATCTTGTATGGCAGGGCCCATTTTGCAATCATCAAAATCTACAAAGTAGGGGATATCTGCCTTAATTAAAATATTACTCGCATGACAATCTCCGTGTAGGCATATGATTTTACTCTTATCTTGGCTTAACTGCTTGTGTACTTGCTGTTCTAGTCGCGTTAATGTCGCAAACAAGGGATCTCGAATAAACTTAGGGATAAGTTTGCTTGTTTGTAATGTTTGGAACGGTGCCGATATCATAGTGGTGACATCGAGGCGCTCTCTTTCTTTAAATTTGCTCTGTGCGCCAACACGATGCATTTTACCCAAGGCACTGCCAATATCAAAGAGCTGATCAATATTATCAAGTTGCAGAGAACGTGCTGATAAACTGTGGAATAATGCAAAATAGTAGCCGTTAAAGCGGAATAAGGTCTGTTGATCGATTTCAATAGGGGCCGCAACATGACTTCCTTGTCGTTGTAATGCCAAGGTAAATTGGTGCTCTTCTTGCAGCTGTGCTGCACTCCAGCGCTGCGGGCGATAAAACTTTACCACGTAGCGAATCTTATTTTCATCTGTAAAGAGTGAAACTCGATTCTCATAAGAGTTGAGTGCAATTAGCCCACTTTCGGGATAAATTCCGATACTCGCGAGTGCGTCCAGTTGAACTTCGGGCGTCAGTGATAAATAGCTAAAATTGGCGTCTGTCATAATTGACCTTAAAAGAGAAGACACTAACGAGTAGTGTTATTGTGAGTGACTACTCACCTTTGTTTAAATTAGAGACCTAAGAAGAAAGGGCTCTGTTGTTTTATCTGCTCAAAATCACCCTCTTTTTTGGTTAATATAATAGTGATCATACGCTTTTTCTCTTTTATATTATAAGGGTCGACAGCAATCGCAATCGGTTGGGTTAATACCTCCCCTGATTTTACCACTATCTGCTCAGGCCCAATTAGCAGGGCATCTTGCAAGCCCATGATTGATAGCTGGTAAGTTTGTGTTTCAATGGTTTTGTTGAGAATTTTTAAGGTATATGTATTTTCAATTAATCCTTCGCTATTTTCACGGTACAAGGCAGTTCTATCTCGTACTATTTCCATCTCAGCGGTGCTTAAATTGACTATATTGACAACGAAGATGGTCATCATAATTAACAGTACCAGTCCATAGCCAATAATTTTAGGACGCAATAAGTTCGTTTCTTTACCTGCCAGCTTTTGCTCTGAGGTGTATGAGATGAGTCCGCGTGGATAGCCCATCTTATCCATCGTCTGGTCACAAGCATCCACACAAGCGCCACAATTAATACATTCGTACTGTAAGCCATCGCGAATATCTATACCAGTAGGGCAAACTTGTACACAAAGATCGCAATCTACACAGTCTCCTAACGCAATTTTTTTAGGATCGACCTTACGGCTTCTTGGTCCGCGCTGTTCTCCACGTTTGGCATCATAAGCAACACTGTAAGTGTGTTTATCAAACATCGCAGATTGAAAGCGTGAATAAGGGCACATATGGATACAAAAAATAGAGCGCATCCAGCCTGCATTTGCATAAGTGGAAAAGGTAAAAATGAAAATACACAGCAGGATAAAAGGACTGCTATTGAGAGTGAAAAAATCACTATATAACTGTTCAACGGGTACAAAATAAGAGCAAAAAACCAGTGCAGTCAATAGGGATACGAGTAACCAACCTGTATGCTTAGCCGTTTTTCGCCATATTTTATTAAAATTCCAAGGCATTTGATCTAAACGTTTGCGTTTATTAGCTGATCCTTCAAAACGCTCTTCAAACCAGATGAAAATAAATGTCCAAACAGTTTGTGGACAAGTGTAACCACACCATATTCGCCCTAGGTAGGTGGTGACAAAGAACAGTGCAAAGGCGGCAATAATAAAAATCCAAGCAAGTAATGTTAAGTCTTGCGGAAATAGTGTCATATTAAAGAGGTGAAACTGTTGTTTGGCGACATCAAACAATACCGCTTGCTTGCCATGCCAGCGGATAAGGGGCAGTGACACAAACAATAAAATCAAAATTGCGCCAGTATAACGCCGTAATTTTTGGAATAAACCATACGCTGCGCGCACATATATTCGCTTGCTAGGGTTAAAACGATCCGCACTGTCTTTATGTGTTGTTTTTAGCTCTTTGATATTAATGCGTTGATTCATCGTCAATTGCCTACAATAATTAACCTAAAGTATCAGAGATACTAACATAAACTAAAGATGTTAAATAAAAGTAATATCGTTAACAATAAGGCTATTTTCTGCTTGTGAGCTAGAGCAAACCTCGAGCTTTTAATAGAGCAGATTGAAAGTCATCTTCACAGTCTTTAGCGATACCTGGGATCATCTCTCCTTTTGCTGTTTGATCCATTTTGAGATGATAAATAATCACTTCATCACCGAGCTGTTGGATCGGCTTTTCAAATCCGCTTTCTTTAGAAAGTAAGGTTAATAGTTCCATTAAGCTTAATTCTTTATTTTTTAACCAATAAGGTTTTAGTAGTTCAAGTAGTTCATTGACGCGATGTGAGTCCATTGCTTATTCCTTTTTAGGTAAACCACTTAACAGTGGTGGGTTAATGTCTTTTTTACAATGCTAAATTATGACGTAATTCATTTAAAACTTGTTTTGCGCTGGGTTTGATTGCTCGCCAAATTGCAAAACTTTCTGCCGCTTGACCGACCAGCATTCCTAGCCCATCAATCACGAGTCTCGATCCCTGCTCTTTTGCCCAGCTGTTAAATGCGGTTGCTTGCGCGCTATACATCATATCGTAAACTGCTGTTTCTGGATGTATCAGATCAGGACTGATGGGGGGTATTTTACCGTCTAAACTGGCAGATGTTGAATTGATAATAAGATCGAAATGCCCAGATAATTGTTCAAATTTGCAGGCTGTTATTTCACCTACGGGTGTAAAAGTTGCGGCTAGTGTTTGCGCTTTAGAGTGTGTTCGGTTAGCTATCACTAACTGTTTCGGCATCTCTGCGAGTAACGGACCGCAGACTCCTCGGGCCGCGCCTCCTGCGCCCAATAGTAAAATACGAGCATTTTTAAGTGTGACATGGTTGTTTTTAAGATCTAAAACTAATCCCGCACCATCGGTATTATCACCAATAATAAGGCCGTCATCGGTCAACTTCAGCGTATTGACTGCACCCGCCAATGTGGCGCGTTCAGTAAGTTGTTGTGCATATTTAAAGGCTTGTTCCTTAAAGGGCACGGTAATATTACAACCTTTGCCTTGCCCTGCAAAAAAAACATCTAAGGTACCCTTAAAGTCATCAAGGGGGGCTTCTATCGCGTTATAAACCATCTGTTGCGCTGTTTGCGTGGCAAAAAGTGTATGAATAAAGGGTGACTTACTGTGTTTAATGGGATTGCCAAAAACAGCATAGTGATCCATAAAAGCTCCAAAATAAAAGGGGGGTGTACTTATTGCGCTAATTTAGCACTTATTAAGGTGCAGTGGAAATATATACACAAGCGACAGAAATCAGCGTAAACGTTTTCCAGATAGCGCGTCATAAATTTGAGACGGGGTAGGTGATCCGGAAACGGGCGCATCAACAATAGTCGTTAATAATGGCTGATTGGCGAACATATCTGCCACTTGGCGGCTATTTACGCAGGGAGCGAAGCCTGATAAATTTGCGCTTGTGGAGATGATTGGCTTAGCGAACGCTAAACATAACTGCTGAACAGTTGGGTGCGCTGTGACCCGCACTGCAACACTCGAAAAATCACCACTGATTAATGCAGAAAGATTCTTATTCGCAGGGACAACCCAAGTGACAGGGCCTGGCCATGTTTTCTGTATGGTGGCGAATTGGTTGTCATTTAAAGAAGAAAGATCCACATAATTGTCTAGCTGGTTTATATTAGCAGCAATCAAAATTAGCCCTTTATGAACGGGTCTTTTTTTTAACTTGAGAAGATTTACAATGGCGCGATCACAATCTGGATCGCAACCAAGACCAAAAACAGATTCTGTAGGGTAGGCAATAACGCCCTGCGTATTTAATGCGCTCAGGGCGTGCGAGAGATCTATGTTATTCATTTTTCAATGGTCGTCTACATCTTCGCTAATTTAATTTGCAATGCCGCATCTTTGGCTAATACCGCTTTGGCATTTTCAGCGCGATTATCAATAACACGCTGTGCCAATTTGTCATCTGCGACAGCCAGTATTTGCGCAGCAAGGTAAGCTGCATTTTTTGCACCAGCACTGCCGATAGCAACCGTTGCAACGGGCACGCCAGCAGGCATCATAACCGTTGAAAGTAGCGCATCATGACCTTGTAATGGGCCGCAATCAATTGGCACGCCAATAATAGGGCGAGTCGTTATTCCGGCAACGGCGCCCGCCAAATGTGCAGCAAGTCCAGCCGCACAGATGAACACTTTGCAGCCGCGCGCTTCAGCATCGGTGACATAAGCATGAGTCGCTGCTGGGGTGCGGTGTGCAGAGGTTACTTTTGCTTCAAAAGTAATATCAAAAGATTTGAGTACATCAATCGTACTTTGCATGACGGGAAGATCTGAATCTGATCCCATTAAAATAGCAACAAAAGGTTTAGACATAATAATAGTTTCCTTGCAGAGTTTATTTACTTTCGAGAGCGGATAATTATATAGGCTTACTGCGGTAACCACACCCTTTTTTAGGACATATTATGCGGAATGCACTGGCCGTTTTCCGCTCAACCATGATTGGCCAGTGGCAATCTGGGCAGAATTCATTAACAGGTTTGTCATTGACTGCATATTTACAGCTGGGGTAATTATCGCAGGCATAGAAAGTCTTCCCGTAGCGTGACTGGCGTTTAATTAATTGTCCTTTTTTACATAACGGGCAGGAGATACCAGATTGCTCTGGTGTTTTTTCTTTTTGTTGTGAAAGTTGTTGCGTATGCAAGCAATCAGGGTATCCACTGCAACCGATAAATAAACCGTAACGGCTCTGTTTTAAAACTAACTCTTTTTCGCATAAAGGGCAGCTGCTGCCAGCAAGTACTTTTTTTATCTCACTTTTTTCGTGTAAAGGACGTAAATAGTTACATTCTGGATAGTTTGTACAGCCCCAAAATGGTCCTTGTTTACCATTGCGAATATGCAGTACAGCGGCACATTCAGGACAGAGCTCATGTTGGTGGTGGTCAGTATTTAAAGCTTGCATACTTTTGCTCATATCAATGGATAAGCCCATCTTCGTAATCCATTAGCATCGACTCAAGCTGTAGGAACGCATCGCTACTACTCGGATCGTTAAACAGCACCATTAATATTAGCCATTTAAGATCATAAAGTTGCAATGTGTTGATATCCAAAGACATCGCACAATCAATGACTATCTCGCGAGTATGCGTATTTAATATGTCGGCTTCCTCTAAGTAGAAAATATAACCCTGACATTCAATTGATAATCGATATTGTTCGCTGCTACTATAGATACGCAGCGAGCTTGGTTTTGCTAATTGTGTTTTACTTTGTAAATTTTGCTGATGCAGGCTAGCGAGATTATCAAGCCAAGCGAGAGCGCCGGAAATCTCGTTTTTTTGAAACCCCTCCTCCAATAATTCATCGGTGATCTCCTGTGCGTCGAGCTCCATGGTTTGTTCAATTTGCATGTAACTTTCAAACAGATATATGATAACTTCAAACATATTTAGCCTTTCACTTTCAACGAGATAGGTGGTTACTTATCAGCCTGTTGAGTTTGCTAGTTTAATGTAACCTTGTGCTGTTACCGTAATAGTACCAGTTATCTCCAGTTCTATTAACTGATTTTGTAAGCTAAGCAGATCTAAACCGCTACGGCTAAGTAGCTGCTCAAGTGTGGTGAGGTGAAAGTCAATGTGTGCCAGTAGAGGATGTGCTGTTTTCTGATTGTTTTTTGGTTTAGTTATAAGCGGCTTAATAAGGGGGATATGGTTATATTCGTTACAAATGTCTTGTGCATTAACGATTAGTTTGGCCCCTTGCTGAATCAACTGGTGGCATCCGCAGGCTTCGGGATTATCAATTGAACCCGGCAGGGCAAAAACGTCTCTATTTTGTTCCATCGCATAACGAGCAGTGATCAGTGAGCCGCTGCGCTTTGACGCTTCAATCACCAGTACGCCTAAACTTAACCCTGAAATAATGCGATTACGGCGCGGGAAGTTACTGGGTAAAGCGGGGGTGGCGGGGCGGAATTCTGAAACCAGCAAACCATTTTCAATAATTTGTTGCGCAAGTTTGCTATGGCGTTTGGGGTAAATGTTATCCAATCCAGTTCCCAAAACAGCGACTGTTTTACCCTGTTTGTCGAGCGCGCCCTGATGTGCTAAACCATCGATACCGATAGCCAATCCACTGGTGATAGTAAAACCGGCTGCACTTAATGATCCGGCAAACTGATAGGCTTTTTCTTGCCCGTAAGGCGTGCATTGGCGGCTTCCCACTAATGCAATTTGTGGTTGCGATAAGAGCGCGCTATCGCCTTGCAAATAAAGCAATAAAGGAGGACTACTTATTTCTTTAAGTTGTTTGGGATAGAGGGGGCTGTCAAAGCAGATTATCTGTTTGTCGGAGCCTATTTTTAACCACTCTAAACTAGTTTCTATTTGTTGCGGATCGGGGTTGCGTAGTGCGCTAATTTGTTGTTCTTTTAAATTGTAAAGTTGTAATTGTTGTCTGGAAAGATGAAAAATTTGCGCTATGGAATGACGAGAAAGTAATTTGAAAATGGTGCTTTTGGATAGTACTGGAATGCTATCTAATTGCAGCCAATAGTTAAGATGCTGTTCATTATGTAAGATGTTATTTTCTTGTGTAAACAGATCGATTTTAATTATCCTTTATAAGATAACGGTTTTAACCACTTGCCGCGAGCAGCAAGTGGTTACTTATATTAGAACTCTAAACCTTGTATTTTATAGTGAGCGCCCATAACGTTAGTACTGCGCATCACCAGAGCGATACTCACTTTTTCGTAGACTTTGAAGACCATCAGTTCACCGACACGTTCAGCGGGAATCACTAAATCAGAATCACTAAGTTGTGCAAACTTATCGGCATCATCGTGATAGACAATATTATTTTTGTTTACTAACACCCCGGGGCCGGATTGTAATATGGAAAACATAGAGCCAATTTGAATTTTTTCTCGTTTCCCTTTATTGATAACAACCACATCCCACTTACCAATAGCTCTTGCGTTATTCAATGCGGCGAGAATTTGTCCTTGGGTGGAGGCTGGAACTGGCTGAGGTAGGAAAAATGCTGGCATGCTTTCATATTCAGGAATAGGTAAAATTAGATCTCCCTGACGGGCTTCTCTTGCGCTTTTTAAAAAGTCATGTGGAGTGATTTTACTTGTCGCAGTGACATTGGGGTTTTTAGAGACTTGTGAATTGCCAATAAAAGTAAGCTCGGTGCCTAGAAACTCAGCGGTTACAGGATCTCTATAGCGTTCTCCTAAACGGTAAACGCCGTATAATTTATTTTTGTCATATTTCCCCTGCCCATAAAAAACATCCCCCTCAAAGAAGCGCGGAGTCGCGATGGCATCACCTAATAAACGCGGAGCGTCAGCTAGCAATGCGGGATCAATAATATGGTCTTTGGATAAAAAAGCGGAGATTGCCGCAAGCGAAATGGCGGGTATTGCTTCACTTTTTTCGACTAAGCGTGGCGTTGGAGATAATTTCTTCAACTGCTTACGTGCTAATTTAGGCTCACCATCAACCCAGATAAGGGTTAAAACATCGCCAGGGTAGATAAGATGAGGGTTTGCAACTTGGCTATTTGCTTGCCATAAACGAGGCCATAACCAAGGCGTATTTAAAAAATGAGCTGAAATATCCCATAACGTATCACCTTTTACGACAGTATACGTTTCAGGATGATTTTCTTTTAGGGTGATCTGATCGGCAAAAGCACCGATCGAGAGGGCAACACCTAATAAGAAAGCGCTAATTAGTTTGAATTTCATAACAATCCCTGTCTTGTGAGTAATAAAACTGTTTTTTGTGTAAGGAAATGACTAGAATTAATATTCTTTAACGTTAACTATAGAACAAGATAATATCATGGCTTTACTAGAAGTATTACATTTTCCAGACCAACGACTCAGAACAGTTGCCAAAGCTGTCGCTCAGATCACACCTGAGATTAGAGATATAGCTGCAAATATGCTTGAAACTATGTATCAAGAAAATGGCGTTGGTCTTGCTGCAACACAAGTTAATATTCATCAGCGAATCGCTGTTATTGATGTCTCTGAAAGTCGAGATCAACCAATGGTGCTTATTAATCCTTTGATTATAGATAAATCAGGCGAAGAAGTGTCGGAAGAGGGATGTCTTTCTGTTCCTGAGATCAACGCTAATGTTAAACGCTCAGAATTTGTGACATTAGAGTACTTAGGCCTTGATGGTAACACTCGGGTAATAGAAGCCGATGGTTTACTGGCCGTCTGTATTCAACATGAACTGGATCATCTTAAAGGCAAATTATTTATTGATTATCTGTCGCCGTTTAAGCAAAAAAGAATCAAAACCAAACTTGAAAAACTGCAACATCAAAACGACAAGTTTGTATAATATTTGTTCGGCTTTAAAATCTTCACCTATCTCTAAGGCTACTTGTGGAAAAATTAAATATTGTTTTTGCTGGCACGCCAGATTTTGCAGCTCAACATCTTACTGTTTTGCTGGAATCTGAATTTAATGTGGTTGCTGTTTATACGCAGCCAGACAGGCCGGCAGGACGGGGAAGAAGATTAACAGCAAGTGCCGTTAAAGAGGTGGCTATTGCGCATAATATCCCGGTTTATCAACCTCAAAATTTTAAAGAAGCGACTGATGTCGATCAACTTGTCGCGTTAAATGCCGATCTGCTGATTGTGGTTGCCTACGGTTTGATTCTCCCCAAAGTCGTATTAGAGGCGCCGCGTTTAGGGTGTTTAAATGTACATGGCTCTTTATTACCTCGCTGGCGTGGCGCTGCGCCAATTCAGCGTGCTATTTGGGCTGGTGACAGTGAAACGGGGGTCACCATCATGCAAATGAATGAAGGGTTAGATACGGGAGATATGCTCAGTAAGGTGCGGTGTTCGATCAATAGTGATGAGACTAGTGAATCACTTTATGAAAAACTCGCACAACAGGCTCCATTGGCCTTAGTCGATACAATTAAAAAATTGCTTGAAGGTAAACTAAACACTGAGGTTCAAGATGAAAAATCAGCTAATTACGCTAAAAAGCTTAGTAAAACAGAGGCTTTGATCGACTGGTCCTGCGAGGGGGCTTTTATCGAGCGCTGTATTCGCGCCTTTAACCCTTGGCCAATAAGCTATTTTCTGTTATCAGGAGAGGCGGTAAAAGTGCATCAAGCAAGCTTACTTCCTATCATCAGTGAAAAAGATATCGGTACGATTATTAGTGCCGATAAAAAGGGCATTCAAGTTGTCACTGGGCAAGGAGTATTAAACCTTGAGGTGATCCAGCTTGCGGGTAAAAAAGCACTGCCTGTACAAGATATTTTAAACTCTCGCCGTGAATTGTTTGCGCTGGGTACTAACTTACAGCAGCAACAAGGGTCATCAGTATGAGTGTTAGAGCGTTAGCCGCTAAAGTATTAAATCAAGTCGTCGAACAGGGGCAATCGTTATCACAGGCATTGCCGCCAGCTCAGCAAGATCTCTCTCCTAAAGATAAAGCGTTACTACAGCTGTTTTGTTACGGGGTGCTGCGTACATTACCGCGCTTAGATTTTTTCTGCCGTTCATTGATGAAAAAACCGTTAACAGGCAAACAACGGGTAATGCACTTCCTTATTTTAGTGGGATTTTACCAGCTTCTTTATACTCGCATCCCTAGTCATGCAGCTGTCGGTGAAACGGTTAATGGTACTAAAGCACTGAAAAAGCCAGCCCTGAAAGGAATGGTTAATGGTGTACTGCGTAGCTTTTTACGTGAGCAAGAAAGTTTAATCGCGCAAGCAGATAAACAAGATGCACTGGTTTATTGCCACCCTAGCTGGTTAGTTAAGCGCCTACAAGCCGCTTATGGTACTGACCTTGCTGCCCAAATTATGAATGAAAATAATCAACAAGCGCCGATGTGGCTGCGTGTAAATGCACTTCATCATAATCGCGATCAGTATCAAGCATTATTAAGTGCTACTGAGCTGCCTAGCTTTGTTGCGCAAGATGCCGAAAATAGCAATGCCTTGCGCTTAGAAAAAGCCACTGATGTGTATAAGCTGCCCGGGTTTGAGCAAGGTTGGGTTTCCGTACAAGATGGTGCGGCGCAGTTAGCGGCTCATTATTTAGATACCCAAGCAGGCGAATTGATTTTAGATGCTTGCGCCGCCCCAGGGGGGAAAACCGTACACGCTTTAGAGTTACAGCCCGCAATAAAAGAGATGGTTGCAGTTGATGCGGATCAGAAGCGTTTAGTTCGCGTGCAGGAGAACTTAAATCGTCTGCAGTTATCGGCAACGGTTATTCATGGCGATGCATCTCAACCTGATAGCTGGTGGAGTGGTGAGCTATTTGATCGAATTCTTTGCGATGCTCCTTGTAGTGCGACTGGTGTGATTCGCCGTCATCCTGATATTCGCTGGTTGCGCCGAGACAGTGATATTGCAGAGCTAGTTGCGTTACAAAAACGTATATTGAATGCGTTATGGGATAAATTGAAACCTGGTGGCATTTTGCTTTATGCCACCTGCTCTGTTTTGCCTGATGAAAATGAGCTGCAGATAAAAAGCTTTTTACAAAATAGAAGTGATGCCTCATTAATAGCGCTTTCTAGTCAATATAATAGCCAAGCTCATGGGCGCCAGTTACTACCTAATGAAGATGGGATGGATGGCTTTTATTATGCTAAGTTACAAAAAGCATTGTAGAAAATGGTAAACAACTAAACCTGAACTGACTCAGGTTTTGACAGGCTTTTCTTTTACGCCAGTATCACAAACTGCGTTCAATTTTTTCGTAAATTAACAGATGGATAATCGAGTCGCATGAAAATTATTATTTTAGGTGCTGGGCAAGTAGGCGCGTCCTTGGCTGAAAATCTTGTTGGTGAAAATAACGATATTACTGTTGTCGATTCTTCCAATGAGCGTTTACAAGCGTTGCAAGACCGTTTTGATCTCCGAGTGGTACAGGGCAATGCTTCTAGCCCGAGAGTATTAAAAGATGCGGGGGCCGATGATACGGATATGCTTATCGCGGTCACTAACTCTGATGAAGTTAATATGGTTGCCTGTCAAATAGCTTTTACCCTGTTTAACGTTCCTAAAAAGATTGCGCGCATACGTTCACAAAGCATTGTCATGTACGAAAAAGAGCTATTTAATAGCGATGCTTTCCCCATTGATCATATTATTGCTCCTGAAAAATTGGTTAGTGATTATATAGCACGTTTGATCGAACATCCTGGCGCATTACAGGTCGCCAGTTTTGCAGAGGGTAAAGTCGGCTTGGTGGCGATTAAAGCTTATTACGGCGGAACGCTGGTGGGCAATGCCATTTCTGCTTTGAGGGTACATATGCCCAATATCGAAGTACGGGTTGCGGCGATTTTTAGGCGGGGCAAAGCGATAAGGCCACAAGGCACCACTATTATCGAAGCGGATGATGAGGTTTTTTTTATTACAGCGAGCCAGCATATCCGTGCGATTATGAGTGAGATGCAAAAACCAGAACAGCCCTACAAGCGGATTATGATCGTTGGTGGGGGGTATATTGGCGAAAGCTTAGCGAAACGTCTAGAAAAAGAAAATTCCGTTAAACTGATTGAAAAAAATTTAAAACGAGCAGAAGAACTATCTGAAAATCTTTCTAATACCATCGTTTTTTGTGGTAATTCATCGGATCAAGAGTTACTTGCAGAGGAGCATATTGAGCAAATTGATCTGTTTATTGCGGTAACCAATGACGATGAAGCTAATATTATGTCCGCTATGTTAGCGAAACGGATGGGAGCACGTAAGGCGATGGTGCTAATTCAGCGTAATGCCTATGTTGATCTGGTGCATGGGGGCGTTTTAGACATCGCCATCTCTCCACAACAAGCGACGCTTTCTGCACTATTGACGCATGTGCGTAAAGCCGATTTGAAAAATGTTTATTCATTGCGCGAAGGTGTTGCCGAAGCGATAGAGATCGTTGCGCGAGGTGATAGTATGACCTCTAAAGTAGTGGGTAAAGAGCTGGGGCAGCTCAAATTACCTAAAGGAACAAGTATTGGCGCTATTGTGCGTAATGAGGAAGTATTAATCGCACACGATAACACTGTAGTCGAAACAGACGATCACGTTATTTTGTTCCTAGTAAATAAAAAGTTTATTAGTGATATCGAAAAATTATTCCAACCTAGCCCCTTCTTTTTATAGCGCAGGGTCACTTTTATGGTCTACCGTCCACTCATTTTTATTACCGGTTTGGTACTGTCAAAAATGGCAGTCTTTATGTATTTCCCAATGGCCCTGGCGTTTTACAATGGCGGGTTAGGGGGGGTTGAATTTTTATCGGCAATTATTATTACTCATTTGGCTTCCTTCATTTTTATTTTTTTAGGCGGGGAGGAAAACCGTTCGCGCTTAGGTGTGCGCGAAATGTTTTTATTAACCACTGGGGTTTGGGTCTTAGCCAGTCTATTTGCCGCTTTACCCTTTGTACTCATTCAACATATCAGTTATAGCGATGCTTTTTTTGAAACAATGTCAGGCATTACCACGACGGGTAGTACGGTATTACATAATTTAGATACTATGCACCCAAGTATTTTATTATGGCGATCTATTCTGCAATGGTTAGGTGGTGTCGGCTTTATTGTCATGGGGGTAGCTATTTTACCTTTTTTAAACGTCGGTGGTATGCGTCTATTCCAAACAGAGTCTTCTGATTGGTCGGATAAAGCGGAATCAAAAACACGTAATGTAGCGATTGATATCTTACTTGTTTATCTTATTTTAACGTTATGTTGTTTTATCGGTTATCGTGCTTCTGGAATGAGTGGTTTTGATGCGTTAAATCATGCTATGACGACTATCTCAACAGGTGGTTATTCAACATCGGATGGCTCAATGGGCCATTTTTCTGTCGGTGCGCATTGGAATGCCATTATCTTTATGTTTCTCGGGGGCTTACCTTTTTTACTCTTTATTCGAGCCTTTAATCACCGTAACTTTTTGTATCTTATTAATGATGCGCAGGTTATCGGTTTTATTAAGGTGATTGTTGTATGCACTGCAAGTTTAACAGCTTATCTGACTTTAACGGGTCAGTTTTCCTTTTCTGATGCAATCAGATTAAGCCTATTCAATGTTGTTTCTGTGTTGACAACCACTGGATTTGGCCTAGATGATTTTATCACTTGGGGAGATTTCAGTGTCATGGTTTTCTTTGGTTTACTATTTTTTGGGGCTTGCTCGGGTTCAACTGCGGGGGGGATGAAAATATTCCGTTTCCAAATTGCGATGAGTTTATTAAAGCGTCAACTGATGTTGCTGATGCACCCACATGGAATCTTCCCACAAAAATACAATAACCGCACCGTGAGTGATGAAATTTTACGCTCCCTAATCGCTTTTGTTCTGGCTTATCTTGCCACTATTATTGTCGCCACGCTGTTATTGACGCTGTTCGGGGCGACCTCTATGGTTGCTTTGACTGCCGCTATCACTGCGGTGTCTAACGTCGGTCCTGGGCTTGCTCCATCAATTGGCCCATCGGGTAACTTTGCTGATTTCCCTGATATTTCAAAATGGATATTATCTGTTTGTATGTTGATGGGGCGCTTAGAAATACTCACCGTGGTGGTGTTATTTACCCGTCATTTTTGGCGTCGCTAGGTTCATAAAGTAGGTTTGCCTGTGCCACTAATGTATCAGGTAATGACTTTTTGATCGGCGCGCCCATCTCTTTTAAGTTCTCGGCTTGGGAAATGATATTCCCTTGTCCTTGGCTTAACTGTTTGAGTGCATGATCATAACTGCTTTGTGCCTTCCCTAGCTGAGCGCCCAGATCGAGCAGGTTTTGAGTAAAAAGACGTAGTTTGTCATATAATTTCCCGGCCTGCTTGGCAATTAAACGACCATTTTTTTCTTGCTGTTCAAAGCGCCACAGATTTTCAATGGTGCGCAATGCAATCATCAAGTTAGTCGGGCTGGCAAGTAATATGTTGTTATCAAGTGCCAGCTTCACAAGCCCTCTATCGTGCTCAATCGCGGCAATAAAGGCGGGCTCAACGGCCACAAATAAGAGTATGTAATCGAGGCTATTGGTACCGATTAACTTTTGATAATCTTTTTTGCCTAACCCTTTAATATGCTGACGAACCGAAAGAATATGGGCCTGCAAGGCTTCCTGTTGCGTTTGTGTTGAATCTGCATTAAAAAAACGTTCATAAGCCACTAATGACACTTTTGAATCAATAATAATATTTTTATTTTTTGGCAAATTAACAATGACATCAGGTTGTAAGCGGTCACCATTGTCATTTTTAAAGCTGCTTTGTGTGTGGTACTCATGGCCTTCGCGCAGTCCTGATGACTCTAATATCCGCTGTAAAATAACCTCTCCCCAGTTGCCTTGTTGTTTATTATCGCCTTTTAATGCATTGGTCAAGTTACTGGTCTCTTGTTGCATTAATTCATTCAGTTTTGCTAGTTTAGAGACTTCATTTTGTAGGTTGTAACGCTCTTTACTTTCACTTAAATAAAAGTGGCTGACCTGTTGTTTGAACCCTTCCAGCTGCACTTTTAATGGGCTAAGGAGCTGATTCAGGCTGTCTTGATTGAGAGCCTTAAACTGCGCTGATTTATCATTAAAAATACGTTGTGATAATAATTCAAACTGATCACCTAGTTTTTCTTCGCTTAATTGCTGATCACGTAAACGCTGTTCGCCGCTCTGCAAGCGCACCTCTGATTCACGTATTCTTGTTGTAAGTTTATTCACTTGCAGTTGTAACGAATCGATACGTAGCTGTTTTTCTTGTAGTTGCTCTTCTTTATCGAGGTTAAGCTCCATCTGAAAATGCAAAGCTTGCTCGCTTAATTCAAGTTTTAAATTAAGGGCGCTGCGGATCTGCTGAAAATGGATATAGAGGTAAAGGGAGAGCAGGGTAAGTAGAACAATGGCTGCTAACAGACTGTATAAGGTGGCTTCATTTGATAGAGAGATCATTAGTACTCTGATTTTTAAAGTGAAACACAATCGTTTTATTACAACGATTCCAAAATAAACGACTGAAAACGCACAAATAAGAAAAGCCGTCCGCAGCCTAACTCTAAACAGTTAGGCTAGATAAGTGAATAGCTAATTATTAGTACGTTATAATCGAAAGAGATTTTTATTAATTACCTAGGGGAAAAAGTGAGATTGTAGCGGTGTAGAAAGCTATTAAATTGTTTGCGCTGGTTATTTCTTGCAAACACCAGCGTTTTTATCGGGAACGGTGGTGTTTGCAAAGCTGATGTATCTTTATTGCCGCATTCTGTTTCTCTTAAAATAGCTCATATTCATTACCTCTTTTACTCTCTGCGTTTTTGTCGTCCTGTTGATTTATACGATTTTCTTCGTGAGTGGTTCGCTGTTCTACGTATTCTGTGGGTACTGAGCCGCGCTTAAAGTATTCAAAGCGTGTTGTATAATCTGTCTTTTTGCTTAACAAACCCGTTGCAAGATCGATGCGAGCGGTTGAAATTGAGAGCGGTTTTTCAGGAGACATTAGCGGATCCGATAGGGTACTGTTTTGCATAAACTCAATCCATGCAGGTAGTGCGGTGACCGCACCAAACTCTCCCCCATAAGATTGTGATTTGTCGAGATTATTATTATAGTCAGAGTGTCCCAAATCACGACCAAAGTCATCAAAACCAACCCAAGATGTAGCGACAGTGTTGCCAACATAGCCAGAGAACCATGCATCTTTTGAGTCATTTGTTGTCCCTGTTTTTCCACCGATATCTTGGCGTTTAATCGCTCGCATGGCACGCCAGCCGGTACCATTCCAACCTGTTTTATGCTGCCAACTACCACCACCAAAAATGGCACTATTAAGCAGCTCTCTTGTTAAGAATGCTGTTTCTTCACTAATCGCAGATGCTGCGACTTGATCCTTACTAATGGGGGCTACTGAGCAAATACCAGTAACGCCCTGCGCATTTGCTTGCTGTTCAATAAGTTCGTCGGAAGCCTGCTGTTGTTCATATAGTGCGTTGCAATAAGAGCAGACAATTTTAGGTGCTGCTTGATAAAGTACCGTCCCATAGGCATCTTCAATGCGCTCGATAATGTAAGGTTCTATTTTAAAACCACCGTTCGCTATAATCGCATATCCGGTTACAAGCTCTAATGGGGTCAGTGATGCTGAGCCAAGGGCAAGGGAGTAGTTGTGGGGTAAATCCTCTTTATCAAAGCCAAACTTTTGCAGTTGATTGATTACTTTTGTTATACCGAGATCTTGCACTAAACGCACCGAAATGACATTTTTGGATTGCCCGAGAGCGCGTCTCAGACGAATTGGCCCCGCATATCTTTCCGGCGAGTTTTTGGGACGCCAAGCTTTGCTGCCACTCCATTGGTTAATGGGGGCGTCATTGACTAAAGTTGCAAGTGTGTAACCATTATCAAGCGCGGCGGAGTAAATAAAAGGTTTGATATTTGAGCCAACTTGACGTTTTGCTTGAATTGCCCGGTTAAATTTACTCTGTACAAAACTAAACCCGCCAACCAGCGATGTGATTGCACCATCTTGTGGGTTGAGAGAGACAAAGGCCGCGGTTGCATCTGGATATTGCGAAAGTTCTAATGCTTGCTCTATCTGACGTACCCAAATCTGTTCACCAACAGCAACGATATCCGATGCTGTACTGGGTTCATTGCCTTGTACCGAGTCACTTTTAAAAGCACGTGCCCACTTTAAGCCATCCCAATTGATTTCCTGTACTTCACTACCACTAGACTGGTTTATAATTTTAATCGAATTTTCATTAACCTCGATTACAACTGCGGGGGATAAATCGCCAAAACTAGGCTGTTTTTGTAATCGACTTACAATTTCATCAATAGACCAGCTCTTCTCCGGCGCGGCCCATAATTTTTTTATAGCTCCTCGATAGCCATGGCGTTTATCATACTCATGTAAATTATTAGTGATAGCCTTATTAGCCGCATCTTGGGCTGACTTATTAATGGTTGTATAAACGTTAAAACCATCATTATAGCTTCGCTCTTCGCCGTAAAGTTCAATCAGCTTGCTGCGCGCCATTTCCGCGACATAATGCGCAGACAAAGTGATTTCAGCACCATGGTATTTAGCCGTTATTGGGCTATTGATTGCCTGTTCATATTCAGCTTGGGTTATGTATAACTCATCAAGCATGCGCATTAAGACGGTATTACGGCGATTTTTAGCATTTTCTGGTGAAGATATTGGGTTTAAGTTAGAAGGTGCTTTAGGCAGGCCCGCTAGGACGGCCATTTCAGCGAGAGTTAATTCAGAGACAGTTTTTCCATAATAAACTTGAGCCGCTGCACCCACTCCATAGGAACGGTGTCCTAAAGATATTTTATTCAAATAAAGCATTAAAATCTCATCTTTAGTTAAAATGTGCTCAATTTGAATAGCGATAAAAATCTCTTTTATTTTACGAATAAATGTTTTTTCGCGGGTTAAAAAAAAGTTGCGAGCCACTTGTTGGGTGATGGTACTTGCACCTTGTTTTGCTGAACCCGTTGAGGCATAAACTAGGGCTGCACGAAGAATTCCGATCGGATCTATACCAAAATGTTGATAATAACGGCTATCTTCGGTCGCAATGAAAGCATTGATTAATTGTTTAGGCACCTCGTTGATGGTCAAGGGAATGCGACGTTTTTCACCAAACTGAGAGATCAATTCGCCATCAATACTGAATACTTTCATGGGGACTTGAAGTTTAATATCTTTAATTGATGCGACATCGGGTAGATCCGCTTTAACGTGATAATAAATAGCAATTGTTGTGCCTATTCCCACTATGCTAAAGATAATAAAAACCCAAAAAAAGCGTTTTATCCATTTGATCATTTTATATATACCTCAAATATTGCTTGTAACGAGTTGACCCAAGTTGATTTTTCTTAGACCTAGCGCACAGTATATAGTGATATCTTGGGAGATAAAGAGGAATACGTTCTTATCTTATTGGAAGTTACTGACTTTCGTCTTATTATAAGTGACTCGAAGTTGATAGCTGTATTGCGAAATTTACTTAGACAAGGGCGGTATGTTTGAAAATATGAAAAAAAACAATTCAAATGCGTTAATCGGTATAGATTTCGGTTCAAATTCGATCAAAGCGATTGCTATTTCCAAAGACAAAGGGACTTTTCAAATTGACGCTGTTGCCGAAGCTGGTATTGCAAAAGGTTTGATTGTTGAGAATCATTTTGAAGATATTACCAAGCTAACTCAAGTCATTAGTCAATTACGTAAAAATTTCCCTTCTTCATACAAAAATGTCGCAATTGCAGTGACTGGCGCGGATGTGATAACCAAAGTTATTGCAATGAATGCCGATTTAAATGAATTAGAGCTAGAAGCTCAAGTAGAGCTTGAAGCCGAAAGTAGTATCCCTTTCCCACTTGATGAAATATTTTTAGATTTTGAAGTGCTTTCTGAAAATGCCAATAACAAAGAATTAAACGATATATTGGTCAGCGCTGCCCGTAAAGAGACCGTGCTGTCACAAGTTGACTGTGTTGAGGCTGCAAATTTAACCGTCAAAGTTGTTGATGTCGCTAGCCATGCATTAGCAAGGGCTTGTGAACTTTTATTTGAACGTGATGATTATGATAAAGGGATTGCGGTTGTTGATATTGGCGCGTCGCAAATGAGACTTAATATTTTACATAAAGGTAATGTTATTTTTTCCCGTTCTAAAAATCACGGTGGTGCTATCTGTACCCAGATGATGGCTGATCGTTATGGCTTTAGTTTCAATGAAGCCGAAAAAATAAAAACAGAACGAAATTGGCCTGTCGATTGTGATATTGATGTTATTGCCCCCTTTATTAATATGACGGTCAATCATTTGCGTTTTGATTTGCGCATGTTTACTAACGCTCCTCATAACATCCCAGTTGAAAAAGTTATTCTCACGGGAGGGGGGCAATTAATGCCAGAGTTGGTCTCGCGATTGGCCGAAGAGCTGGCGCTTAATGTTGAAATAGCGAATCCGTTTATTGGTTTTGAGTATAAAAACGAATCAGATAAAGTTTTGCTTCGTGAAGTTGGTGTGAAATATATGACCGCATTAGGATTAGCATTAAGAGGGAGTCAGTAATGTCTAATATTAATTTATTGCCATGGCGTGATGACTATAAAAAGAAAAAGAAAACGCAGTTCTTTGTGACGTTGCTGTTGACTGCCTGTGTTGTCCTCGGACTCTCATATGCTGGCAAAATGTACGTTGATATTTTGACTGCTGCTCAAGAGCAGCGTAATGAATATCTACAAACTCAAACGCTTGTTTTAGATCGCCGAATCGCTGAAATTAGCCAAATCAAAAAAGAGAAAGCAGAGCTGCAAAAGCGGATTCGAGTGATCCAACAATTAGAAGAAAAACGTAACTATGCAACGCACTTATTTAATGATTTAGTTGATGTGGTCCCTGCCGGTATTTATTTAAATAATATCGGATTTTCTAATGAAAAGGTCGATGTAATTGGGATGAGCGAGTCAAATAATCGCTTGGCTAAAATGGTTAGAAATATTGATAGTTCAGGTTGGCTAGGTGACGCAAATGTTAGTTCTATTGTCGCAGGTCCCGTCAAACCTATTAAGTTGAGTAAATTTATAATGACTTTTAGCGTTATCCCTGAAATTAAAGGGGACAAGCAATGAATATAAATGAATTGGATTTTGAAACAGTCGGTAGTTGGCCCGCGCTTTATCGCGCTGTCTTTATAGCTGTTGTTTGCGTTATTCTTAGCGGCCTCTTTTTCTATTATGTCACCACCCCGCAATTAGAAAAATTGGATACTGTGAGGGCGCAGGAGATCTCTCTTAAAAACACCTTTAAGGTCAAAGCCGCTTTATCTGCAAATTTAGAAGTTTATCGTGCTCAAATGACTGAAATTAACACTATTTTCGAGGGCTTGCTAAATAAATTGCCAAGCAAAAAAGAGGTGGCTAGTTTACTTGATGATATTAGTTTCATTGGTGCCAATAATGGGTTGCAGTTTAGAAGTATTAACTGGGGGGTAGTTAAAGATCGGGAGTTGTCAGTTGAAGTTCCCATTAGCCTCCAAGTTGTTGGACGCTATCAGCAGATTGGTAAGTTTGCTGCTGATATAGCAGCTTTACCGCGAATTGTGGTTTTGGATGATATTAAATTATCCAAAGGAAAAGGTGACTTATTAACCTTAAATGTTATCGCTAAGACATACCGTTATAAGGAGGAAAAATGAGATCTTTAATTCTGCTACTTATAACTTTACCTTTGTTTTCTTGCGGGGATGCCAATGTCGATGATTTAAATGATTTTGTTGCTAAAGCAAAGGTTCAAATTTATCCCGTTAACGATAATGTTCCTGACTTAAAGAAAATTGATGCCATGATTTTCACCCAAGAAGAAGGACGTAATCCATTTTCAGAACCGAAAATGGAAGTTGCGGCTCCGGTGCGAAATGCACCTAAAAGTTGTCCTCAGCCTGATTTTGAGCGTAAAAAGCAACCTTTAGAGATGTATTCACTTGATAATCTGATCATGCGAGGTACATTACGTATAGATAATATATTATGGGCGCTGGTGCAAATAACGGGTGGAGAGCTGCACAAGGTCAAGTTAGGCTATTACCTAGGATTAAATCACGGTAAAGTGTTGAAAATCACCAAAGAGAAAGTTGAATTACTCGAATTGGTTTCAGATAAAGATGGTTGTTGGCAAGAGCGTATCACTCAGATTACGCTGCAGTCTGATTGATATTAAAGCAGGGATGAAAGTAAGCTTATGAAAAGTATAAAATTAATGCACGTGACGAAAATTCTCTCTCTAGTAGGAGTGTTGTTTTCTTCTTCAATGGTATTTGCTGAATCACAACTGACTAAACTCAATGTCAATCCGCTGATTGATGGCAAGTTCGAGTTACAGTTTGAATTTAATGAAGCGATTAGTGGTTATGCGGACAAGCTTAACTACCGGCCCAATGAACTCGTTATTGATATTGATGATGCGAGTTCAGTGCTCAAGCTTAACCCCATTGAGATTGGTAAAAATGGAGTGGAAAGCGTTGCAGCTAAAAGAACAGCTGATGGACTGCGTTTAATTATTTCACTCGATATGCTGATGCCTTATCGAGTCGTCAGTGAAGGCCAACAGTTATTTGTTCGTTTTGGAGAGGTGACCACTGAATTACAGCCCATGAGTGCTATAGATATGGCTCTGGCCTCTGCTGTGACGCAGAATAGTAGTAGTCAGGCGGCTGTTGTTGCAAAAAACAGCGCAACAAAAGCGCCCGTATCAGCAGCGCCCAAAGCAACCCCCAAAGGCTATGTAAATAATATAAAATCAATTGATTTTAAGCGTGGCTCTGAAGGACAAGGCAAACTACTTGTGTACCTTGATAATTCCAGTGTCGCTGTAGATATCCGTCGTAGAGATCAACAATTAATTGCCGAGTTCCAAAGCACTTATATTCCTGATGAATTATTATATATTATGGATGTTGTTGATTTTGCTACCGCTGTAGAAAAGATAGAAACCTTTAAAGAAGATGGCAAAACACGTTTTGTTTTTACTATTAAAAATGAGTACAACTACCGTTACGACCAGTTAGATACTTTGTTTATGATTGAGGTGGCAGAAAAACCAAAAGATGAGAAAGAGAGTGTTTATCAAGGCAAGGCGATTTCGCTTAACTTTCAAGACATCCCCGTGCGTACCGTATTACAGTTAATTGCTGATTTTAACGGCTTTAATTTGGTCATTACTGATTCGGTAAGTGGTAATATCACACTACGTTTAGATGATGTTCCATGGGAGCAAGCGCTCGATATCATATTAAGGGTAAAAGGCCTTGGTAAACGGATGGATGGTAATGTGTTAATGATTGCACCTGCAGCCGAATTAGCCTCAAAAGAACGTGAACAGTTAGAAACAGACAAAGAAGTGGCCGATTTGGCGCCTCTTTATGCGGAATTTATCCAAATCAATTACGCCAAAGCGGCTGACATTGCTAGCCTACTCTCGAGCGGCAATACCAGCTTACTGTCTGCGCGTGGCACAGTCAGTACGGATACTCGCACTAACACTTTGTTATTAAAAGATACTGCAAGCGTTATTGACGCAGTAAAAGAGATGATTGAAGTGTTAGATGTTCCAGTGCGCCAAGTAGTCATTGAAGCGCGTATGGTAACTGTTAGTGATTCTGTTGGTGAAGAGTTGGGAATAAAATGGGGCGTGACGGCAACCGGCGGTGATAGTGCGGTGTCTGGTTCATTGGCGGGTGCTGAAGCTGCCAATGGTGGTTCGACAGGTAGTGTCGCAGATCGTTTAAATGTGAACCTTCCAGTGACGGGAGCCGCGGGCACAATTGCTTTTCAAGTGGCTAAACTAGCTGATGGTCAGATATTAGATTTAGAGCTTTCTGCTTTAGAGAAAGAAAATAAAGCTGAAATTATCGCTAGTCCCCGTATCACCACCGCCAATCAACAAACGGCTTACATTGAGCAAGGTGCAGAGATCCCTTATGTTGAATCAGCATCCTCTGGCGCAACCTCTGTTAGCTTTAAAAAAGCGGTATTAAGTTTAAGAGTGACACCGCAAATCACTCCCGATAATAAAGTTATCTTAGACCTTGTTATCACTCAAGATTCAAAAGGCGACATTATACCAACAGGAACAGGAACCGCTGTGTCAATTGATACACAAGAGATAGGCACACAGGTACTGGTTGAAAATGGTGAAACGCTTGTCTTGGGTGGTATATACCAGCAGCGAATTACCAATTCAGTAAGTAAAGTACCAATATTGGGTGATATTCCTTACCTAGGTTATTTCTTTAGAACCACCATTGAAGAGAATGCCAAGTCCGAGTTACTGATCTTTGTAACACCACGGATTGTCATGGAAACTAAATATTAATTAGACCCTCTTTATAAAATGTTGTCAAAGTAGAGAATAAGCCTGAAATTAATATTCAGGCTTATTTGTTTTATAGGCTTGCAATAAGTTATTAACAATTGCGATAATACGTAATACTTCTTTTTTATAAAGGGGCTTCCCTGTAATCAATCACTTGAGTAATAATTCAACATGGCAGAGCAACGCAATATTTTCTTAATTGGCCCAATGGGCGCTGGTAAAAGCACAATCGGCCGTCATTTGGCACAAATGTTACATCTTAATTTTCATGATTCAGACGCTGAGATAGAGAAAAAAACCGGCGCAGATATCGCATGGGTTTTTGATGTGGAAGGCGAACAAGGCTTTCGCAATCGAGAGCAAGAGATGATCGATGAGTTAACCCAAAAACATGGCATTGTATTAGCGACAGGGGGCGGTGCCGTTATTCGCCCCGAAAACAGAGCTTATCTGTCTGCTAGAGGTATTGTGGTTTACTTAAAAACCAGTGTTAACAAGCAGCTGGCGCGTACCTTAAAAGATAAACGCCGACCATTATTGCAAAGCGATGACCCACGCTCTGTGCTGGAAGCGTTGGCTGAAGAACGCAATGTGTTATACAGCGAGGTGGCAGATTACACTATTGAAACAGACGAGCAGAGCGCTAAAGTTGTAGCCAGTCAGATCATCGCGCTATTGGATTTTTAATGGATAAGCTAATTGTCGATTTAGGTGAAAGAAGTTACCCAATTTCAATTGGAGAAAATTTACTTAAAAAAACGTCTCTTTTTTGCAGCGCAATAACGGGCAAAAAAGTGATGATTGTCACCAATGATGTGGTTGCGCCCCTTTATCTACAGATCTGCCAAGAAACTTTAAAAGCATTTCAGCTTGATGTGCTTATTTTACCTGATGGTGAAAAACATAAAAATTTATCGACCTTTGAAACGATTTTAAGCGCATTGCTTGCAAAAAAACATGGTCGTGATACCACGATTGTGGCGCTTGGTGGTGGGGTTATTGGTGATATGGCCGGATTTGCTGCCGCGTGTTTTCAGCGAGGTATCGCTTTTATCCAGGTACCGACGACGGTTTTATCGCAAGTGGACTCTTCTGTTGGCGGTAAAACAGCGGTCAACCATCCCCTTGGGAAAAATATGATTGGTGCATTTTACCAGCCTCAAGCTGTTATTATTGATATTAACTGTCTTAAAACTTTACCGGCCCGTGAATTTGCTGCGGGAATGGCCGAGGTGATTAAATATGGGATCATTTACGATCATTCTTTTTTCACTTGGTTAGAAGATAATATTGCAGATATTAAAGCGTTACACCCTGATGCGATCACTTATATGATTAAACGCTGTTGTGAAATTAAAGCACAGGTGGTGTCGTTAGATGAAAAAGAAAAAGGTATTCGAGCATTACTAAACCTTGGACATACATTCGGCCATGCGATAGAAGCCGAACAAGGTTATGGTAATTGGCTGCATGGAGAAGCCGTTGCTGTGGGAATGATTTTAGCAGCCGAAACTGCATTAATTCTAGGCTTAATTGATACGGCACAAGTTGACAAGATTCGTTCGTTAATTAAGCAGTTTAATTTGCCATTACGCTCTCCTGACAATATGAAATATAGACACTATGCGGAGCATATGCTGCTTGATAAAAAAGTACTCAATGGGAAATTACGTTTGGTGCTGCCAACATCTATCGGCACTAGTGAGTTATTTGACGATGTAAGCGAAGCAGTGCTGCGTCGCGTTATTGAACAGTAAGGCTAATGGTCGAACGTCGATTAATCTCTCTCCCGTCGCAATTGCAGTTGATTGATCGACTGCAGCATCTTATTTATTTATCCTCTTCTCTAATTTTTATTTCGGGTGAAACGGGCTCAGGTAAAAGCACCTTGGTCGAGCAGCTATCAAACTGTCTCCCTAGCAATATTCAGGAAGTGTTTATTCAGCTCAATGAGCAGCTTTCAAACTCGCAGATAAGACAGAAAATTATCCAGCAGCTGTATAAACAACCTCTATTTAACGTAGAGGATAGCTTGCTGACCTCAATGTTATTATTGCAGGAAAAGCACAGTCGGGAAGCGCATTGTGTGATTATTTTAGATAATGCACATTTTATGAAAGCAGATTTGCTCGTCGAATTAGCAGATGTTATTACCCATAAAGCGCAACTGGGAGAAAGTGAGATTAATCTTATATTGCTGGCTGATGATGATAATAAACAGCAAATGATCTCCCTTATAAAACAGACTGCGCAAAAGACAACTTATTTAGAATTTAAAATAGAGCAACTTGCACTCGATGAATCTAAGAGTTTGCTTAGCCATATTTTCACACAGATAGGTTATCAGCCAGAAGTGCAGCATCAAGATGCGCTACTAAAACAGTTAACTGCTTGTGCCGGCATTCCGCAAAAAGTAATTCAATTGGCAGAGCAAATTAGTGAAGGACAGATTGAAAGCAAAGAACCTTCTTGGCTGAAACAGCGTTTTCCGGCGATTTTATTAATGCTTGCTTTAATAATCGTTGCTGCAGGACTTGTCTATTACCTCTACCCTAAATATGCTAATTCATTAAAGCCAATTACTGATATTGAAGCAGTTGAGGATGATGCATCGTTACCAAGTACACCTAATGAGATGCCGCTAGTCGCGGGTAATGATGCCGATACAGCAGACGAAACACCTGCGACCCTAGAGAAGTTGGCGGGAAATTGGTCAAAACAGTCAGAAATTAACGATAACCCACTAGCTGTCGGGATCAGTGATAAAAGCGTTGAGCGGATCATTATTTCTGAACCGCAACTATTAAACTTAGCCGAAGATAAAAAAAGCTTGGTGTATAACGACCCTATTAAAGAAGCTGTTAACAAAGATAGCAGCAGGGTAATGTTAGAAGTACATGATCCTGCCATGGACACAGCACAAAACGATGCCTTAGATAGCGGACTTGTTGCTAAAATTATTAAAGCGAAGAATGTAGAAAGTGCTCTACAACAACCAGAAGAGAATAATAACCCTCCTGATGCAGAAGGACTTATTGCCGAGAATAAGCCTGCTGACAGCGCTTTAAAACTTAAGCAAAGTAAAGCGATAAAAGATGAAAAAAGTGGGCTCGTGGCAAAAGATAATCCAGTCTTCACTGAGCGCGCGCAGTTATTAGCGATTGCACCGTCACACTACACATTACAACTCGCCGCATTAAGTGCGGAGGATTCATTGATTAAATTTATTGCTAAGCATAATTTGCCACGAAAAGATGTTTATATTTATCAAACGACACACAAAGAGAGAACTCTGTATGTGATTATTTTTGGTGAGTATAAAAGCCGACAGTTAGCTAAAATGGCGGCTAAATCATTGCCAGGTTCTTTGAAAAACATGAACATTTGGATTAAAAAGTACCAGCTTGTGCACCAGGATTTACAATTAAACAATGAATAAAAAGAATAGAGCATTTCTGAAGTGGGCGGGTGGTAAATTTTCACTAACAGAGCAAATTAACCAGCGTTTACCGAAAGGGAGACGCTTAATTGAGCCTTTTGTCGGTGCGGCCTCCGTATTTTTAAATAGTGATTTTGATGAGTATCTACTTAATGATATTAACCCTGATCTGATTGAAATGTATAAAATCATCAAACGTAAACCGAAACAGTTTATTATTGATGCAAAATATTATTTTCAAGATAAATTTAATGATGAAACGACCTATTATGAGCTTCGCGCTGAATTCAATGCGAGTGATGATTTTTACAAACGGTCGTTATTATTTCTTTATATGAATCGTCATGGTTATAACGGGCTATGCCGTTACAATCAAAGTGGTGGTTTTAATGTTCCTTTTGGGCGTTATAAAAAGCCCTATTTCCCAGAAAAAGAACTGCTGTTTTTTGCTGAAAAGGCGAAAAAAGCGACCTTCACTTGCAAATCCTATCAAAAGCTCTTCCAGCATTTGCGTGACGATGATGTTATCTACTGTGATCCACCTTATGTGCCCCTGAGTAAAAGTGCATCATTTACTTGCTATGCAAGCTGTGGTTTTACATTAGAGGATCAAGCTAATCTTGCACAGTTAGCAAGGGAATCAAAATGCTGCGTATTGTTGAGTAATCATGATACCCCCGTTACTCAAGCGTTATACCATGATGCGCAGTGTGATCAAGTGTTGGTTTCACGTACAATTAGTAGCAAGTCCTCTACTCGCCTACCTGCTGCTGAGATATTTGCACTCTTTTCTGCTGGGTAAATTTGTATAGCTCGCCGACAAGCTTAAAATAAAAAATAGTCTGTTGGCTTTTGCTTCGGTAGAATACCCCCTTTAATTCAGACACTGGAAGCAAACCATGACCGACTACTTAATTGCCCCCTCAATCCTTTCTGCTGATTTTGCTCGTTTAGGCGAAGATGTAGAAAAAGTACTAAGAGATGGTGCCGATGTGGTCCATTTTGACGTGATGGATAATCACTATGTACCTAATTTAACGATTGGGCCTATGGTTTGTAAAGCGCTGCGAGAATACGGTATTAGTGCACCCATTGATGTGCATCTAATGGTTAAACCCGTTGATACTATGATTGTTGAATTTGCTAAAGCTGGCGCTTCTATTATCACCTTTCATCCAGAAGCCTCTGACCATGTTGATCGTAGTTTACAACTGATTAAAGATCATGGCTGTAAAGCGGGGTTGGTTTTAAATCCGGCCACTTCACTAGACGTTTTAGCTCATGTGATGGATAAATTAGATGTTATCCTGCTGATGTCAGTTAATCCCGGTTTTGGCGGCCAATCTTTTATTCCCCATACACTGGAAAAGTTACGTCAAGTCAAAACGCTGATCAAAGCAAGTGGACGCGATATTCGCCTGCAAGTCGATGGTGGGGTTAAGGTTGATAATATTAAAGAGATTGCAGAAGCGGGTGCGGATATGTTTGTTGCTGGCTCCGCTATTTTTAGCCAACCAGATTATAAAGCTGTTATTGATCAGATGCGCAGTCAACTAGCAAGCGTTTAGGACTCTCTGATGGCGAGTATAAACAATATTAAACTGATCTGCTTTGATCTTGACGGTACGCTGGTTGATAGCGTTCCGGATCTACGCCTTGCGCTAAATGCAATGCTTGATCAATTTCAGCTACCGCATTGTCAAGATCGAGAAATAAAAAAGTGGGTCGGTAATGGTCTGCCTAAGTTGGTTGAGCGAGCCCTTAAATATGTAGGTAAAACCGATGTCGATCAGCCCTTTTTTGTTGCCGCGCTAAACCTATTTGAACAACACTATCAGCATTATTTAAATAGCGCCTCTTGCTTATATGAGGGGGTTGCTGAAACGCTGCAAGTATTAAAAGAACGTGGCTACAAAATTGCACTAATTACCAATAAAGCAGAACAGTTTCTAGCCGATTTATTAGCTGGCTTTGAGATAGCGGATCATTTCGATCTACTGCTTGGTGGTGATACCCTTGCCAAAAACAAACCCGACCCTATGCAGGTCGACTATGCCTGTAAACACTTTGCGGTAAGTAAAACGAAAACAGTGATGGTGGGAGATTCACTTAACGATATTCTGGCCGGGCAAAATGCCAATGTGCGCACCATTGCGGTAACTTATGGTTATAACTATGGTAAATCGGTTGCGACGCTTAATCCAGATTTTATTATTAATCAATTTAATGAATTATTAGAGCTGCTGTAGATGCAGCGTAAGGACAGTAGAATGACTAAACCTGTAGTATTAAGCGGATGCCAACCCTCAGGATCATTAACCATAGGTAATTATATGGGGGCGCTACGTCAATGGGTTGAGATGCAACAAACTCATGATTGCCTGTACTGCTTAGTCGACTTGCATGCTATTACGGTACGTCAAGATCCTAAAGCGCTACGTCATGCTATTTACGACGGCTTAGCGATGTATCAAGCGGTGGGCATTGATCCGAATAAAAGCACTATGTTTATCCAGTCTCAAGTACCTGAACATGCTGAGCTTTCATGGATTTTGAACTGTTATACGCAAATGGGCGAATTAAATCGCATGACGCAGTTTAAAGACAAATCGCAAAAGAACACCTCCAATATTAATGTGGGTTTATTTAGTTACCCGGTGTTGATGGCTGCGGATATTCTGCTTTACAATCCAAATCGCGTACCTGTTGGCAGCGATCAGAAGCAGCATCTTGAATTGGCGCGTGATATCGCAACACGTTTTAATAATGCTTATGGCGATACATTTGTGGTGCCTGATCCGTATATTCCTGAGCATGGCGCACGCATTATGAGCTTGCAGGAGCCGACTAAAAAGATGTCTAAATCCGATGATAATGGTAAAAATTTCATCGGCTTATTAGAAGACCCTAAAGTGATTTTAAAGAAAATAAAAAGTGCAGAGACAGATTCGGATGAACAAGCCCGTATTTACTTTGATGCAGAAAATAAGCCGGGCGTATCAAACTTGCTCAGTTTACTTTCCTGTTCAACAGGTAAATCAATTCCAACACTGACCCTCGAATATGAGGATAAAATGTATGGTCATCTGAAAAAAGATACCGCCGATGCGGTAGTGAGCTTATTAGAGCCGATTCAAGCACGTTTTAAGGCATTACGCCAAGATGAAAGTTCATTGTTAGCGGTTGCACGTATCGGTGCTGAAAAAGCACGTGAACGCGCCGCTGTTACCTTAGCGGATGTTTACGAGAAAATAGGTTTTCTGCCAAAATAGTTGTTATATACCATGATAATTCCAGGTGCTGATTTGGTACCGAGAAGTATCATGGTATGAATATTATTTAGCGAGACTGTTATTCTGATGCTGTTTAATGGGGATGTTCTTGAAAATCTCATCGGGCATCAAGTCACTGCTCTAGTTTCGCTTACCGACAGAGTCTCGACGGACAATTGTCGGCGTAAAATGCATTGCTTCAGGTTCAATGGATTCTCCACTGGCCAGTTTTAATGCAAGTATTGCCGCTTTTTCGGCCATCATTTCTATTGGGTAACGTACCGTCGTTAAACGCGGGTATAGATAGCGTGCAATTAGAACATCATCGAAACCTATGATTGAAAGTTTCTCCGGAACTTGAATGCCATTCTCGTGGGCAACTGATAACACACCTGCCGCCATGTGGTCGTTGTAAGCTACTACGCCTGTCATCTCAATAGATTTTGTCAGCAAGTTGGTCATCGCCATCTCGCCACCTTCGCTGTCCGGAGTGCCTGATTCGATATAGTCTTTTGACAATTTTATCCCGTTGTCTTGCAGTGCTGCAAGATAACCCAACCTACGTTCATCGGTATCTTCAATGGGGTGATTTGACGCGATACAGGCTATTTTTGTGTGACCGTGGCGAATCAGATATTCCGTCGCTAGATAGGCTCCTTTATAGTTATCCAGAGAAATGCATCGGTCTGCCAGTTTTTCAATATGGCGGTTGATCAGTACCAGCCCTTTTATTTCATTAGCATAGCTGATTAATTCATCATCGCTTAGCGCCTTAGAGTGGATAATAAGCGCCTCGCAGCGGTTATTAATCAATAGTTCGATTGCTTCTAACTCTTGCTGGTGGTCATGATAGCCGTTACCTATCAAGGTATGTTTACCATTTTGTTGAGCAACAGTATCAACTGTTTTGATCAAGGTGCCAAAGAAGGGATCTGAGACGTCACCGACCAGCACGCCGATCGTATTAGTATTTTGACTCACTAATGCTTTTGCGGCTGCATTCGGGCGATAAGCGAGCTTGTTCATTGCATTAGTCACTGCATCAATAGCTGATTTACTGGCTTTAGGCGATTTATTGATAACGCGTGATACAGTAGCAATAGAGACACAAGCCTCTTTTGCAACGTCCTTGATTGTTGACATGACTTACCTCATTAAAATAACTTAATTTGTTTACTGCGTTTGTTTACGATACCTATTATTAGCGTACGTTAAATCGACATCTATGTGTTTTTTTGTAAATGCTACTTTCTCTCTTTATGACTCATTAAATCGTCATTTTTGTAATCGCTTTCATTTATTATATGAATATATAATAAATACTTTGTTTCAACCATTTTTATCGCATCTTTAGGGTTTTTTACAAGCTCTTTAGACATTATTTCTATTTTCTACGGCAATGAAATTAGCTCGTGCTATTCTGGTCAAGATGTAACATTTACAATTTTGTTCCCTAATATCTGAAAGGTAAAATAATGTCGAAGGTAACACAAGGACTAAGCTTTTTGCACATAATGGAATTTGCTAGCTAGGTCTTGATCTTTATTGGAATAATCACCTCATGCGAGTGCGGGCATGCCATCACATCACATCAATTCTAGTGAATTGCCGATATTTATTAAGAAAATCATTTACCATTGCACTGTGAGTAAAGGAAGACGCTAAAATTTATAATAAGAATTTTTAGAAGTTAATATAAGCATTCGTTAATCCTAAGTGAACAAAATTGCAGAGTATATTAAATCTGCTTTTATGAATTTAGGTGCTCGTTCATTCTGGATGGTTTTAATGGCTTTAATGGCTTTTGGTGACATCACTCGATCATAAATATTATTGGTGGTCGATCCCCCCGCAGATAAATATTCTTCAACATTCGCCAGCTTTAAAACACAACACAGCCCACATGTAATCGTTTACATTGGTGATCGTGCTCACATTCCGTGTGTGTTTTTCTGGTTATTTAAATTACAAGAGCGCATATTCTGCCGTGGTAACGTTTACATTAAAGGGCTCGCTGTAAGTTGTTTTATATATTTATCCGGCTATTACATCACTTTGTTAACTAAGTTGTTGTAAATGCTTATATTCCGAAAGGTTAGATTTATTTGGTCGATTTAGACGAGAGATTAGTGACTGACCTTAAACAGATTTAATTAAATATTTTTTATACAAAGGGGACAACCATGGGTGCAATTGATATTGCAGTAGCAGTAATTTTCATGCTCAGCGTGATCGGCGTTGGGATGATTAAAAGTCGGGGTGAGAAAACGCACAGTGAACACGGTGCAACAGACTATTTCCTAGCTGGTCGAGGTCTTAGCTGGTGGCTTATTGGTTTCTCTCTTATTGCCGCAAATATTTCTGCAGAGCAATTTGTCGGAATGTCGGGGCAAGGGGCAGGACTTGAAGGTTTATCTGTTGCTAGCTGGGAATGGATTGCAGCGATCACGCTTGTCGTCGTGGCCTTTTTCCTTCTGCCATACTTCCTGCGTACTGGCATTTCAACAATTCCTGAATTTTTAGAAGTTCGTTATAACCACTGGGCTCGCCTTGTGATGACGCTTTCTATGACACTTATTCTTATTGGTGTGAGTCTTATTGGCGTTATCTACGCTGGTGCGATTACCATGACGAGGTTATTCCTTGAGTTCGGTTATGATGTCTCTTTACCTTTAGCATGTTGGATCCTAGGAGGTACCGCTGCTATCTATGTTGCCTTTGGTGGTCTTAAAGCGTGTGCCTGGGCTGACCTTCTTCAGGGATCTGCTTTGATTCTTGGTGGTGGTGTTATTACTTACTTTGCATTCGTTGCGCTTGGTGCAACGGATATTGCGACATTGGTAGACTCAACGGGTGCAGCTGCAACAACAGGGGCTGCTGCCGCTCTCGATGCCGGAGTGGGCGCTGTCGATAAGTTCTCGATGTTGAATAGTGCGGCAATGCATATGGATACTCCCGCGATGCCATGGCCGGTACTCGTTCTTGGTATCTGGATCCCCAATTTCTACTACTGGGGCCTTAACCAATATATATCACAACGTGTGCTTGGGTCTGCTTCTCTTGCTGATGGTCAGAAAGGTTTGGTTTTAGCTGCGGGTCTTAAACTTGTCATTCCGTTTATCATCGTTATTCCTGGGATTATTGCATTTAACCTTTTCTCAACTGAAATGGAAGAAAGTGCCAACATTGATGCCGGTGGGAATGTATTTGCCAGCTATGAACAAGCGGCGGTTAATGTCGATACGAATGTCATTTTTATGCTGGATTCAAAGTATGCCGTTGCACACCCTGAAAAAGCACAAGAGATTAATACATACAACAGTACTGTTGTTGATCGTCTTGGAGAAGAGGCCGTTGTAAGTGAGGCGATCAACCCGTACAAATACGACTCAGCAATGGGACTTTTAATTACTAAGCTTATACCTAAAGATGTCGGTATCCTTGGTTTCGTGATTGCGGCATTGATGGGCGCTATTATCTCATCTCTTGCAGCTATTCTGAATGCCGCTTCAACACTATTTACGATGGATGTATACCAACGCTACATTCGCCCAGAAGCGAAGCAGTATGAGTTCGTCACATTTGGTCGTATCTGTATCGGTGTCTTCGTTGTTATTGGTTGTGTTATTGCGCCAATGCTGGCTGACTTTAAGAGTATCTTTGGCTTTATTCAGTCATTCCAAGGATATGTATCAACAGGTATTCTTGCGGTATTTATCTATGGACTGATTAACCGGACTTCTGGTAAATGGGCGGGTGTTATCGGTATTTTAGCCAACGCCGTTATTTATGGTTACCTGCAGGCTGCATATGCAGATGTACACTTTCTGTACAGTATGTCTTACTGTCTGATTGCAGTACTTGCTATCCTTACTGTATACGGCATGATATTTAAAGATGAAAGAGTCGAGTTTACATCAATAACGACACTTGATATGACGCCGTCTACGGCCGCTCGTAATTGGGGTATCGGAATCTGTATTCTGACTGTTGTCCTGTATATTATATTCTGGTAAAAGTTAATCGCAGGCTTTTAAAGCCAGTGTTTTAACGGATTTAAAATAAGCGTCTTCACATAGAAGGCGCTTTTTTATAAGTAAGATTGGCTGTAATAAAAGACAAAAAAGTGTGTTAACGGAATTTTCGCTTGATAATAAAAAAAACAGGGGTCGTGCGACTGCTAATCATTTTAAAAGCACTAATAAATTATCTGCAACGGCTTAATAGAGAAGAGGGTCGACAACTTAGATAAAAGAATAAGCCTGTAATGCAAACTACTGACTTATTTCATACAAGCGTTCAAATGTTACTTTTCTGTCTCGATAAATGTGCGCCATCTGCGCCAGTAAAAGCTCAGCCGCTGCGATTGAGTCTATCAGCGCATTATGAGCAGTATATTGTGGAAGATTATAACGTTTTCTGACTGAGGAGAGGCGATTATCCTGACTGAATTGTGCCCCAATTTTCAGCAAATGCCACTTTTCTATTATCAACGTATCAATCCAGATCAAAGGAAGTTCCGGGAGACCTAGGCTGTTCTGTGCATAAAAATCAATAAAGCGCTTCTCAATTGTTTTACCGTGAACCACCAATATTTTATTTTTAGAATGATGCAATAGAGTATTGATTGCCTCCTCTAGAGTGACTCCGTGACTGACCATTTGTGGGACGATATGATTGATAACTGCGGTTTCGTGATTAATCTGCTTACCGTTATTAATGTAGAGGTGCTTCTGTGACGCAACGTCTATCTGCATATTGGAAATCTCTACCCAACCAATACTAATAATATCGTTAGTCTCTACGTCAAAACCAGTGGTTTCAAAGTCAACCACCAGAAAAGGCAGCACCTGAAAAAGCGTATTTTTATCAGGCAAGGGCTGCATCAAATTATCTTTAAGCACCGTTGCTAAGTTGTATTGTAAGCACTGTGCCCGTTGCTCTTCTAGTCCCTGAAGCAGATTCTTTTTTTTAAAGAAGCGTAGCATTAACCAAATCTCATTTTAGTAAACTGTTGCCAGTCATCAATTAGACGGAAAACATCCTTGATATGCTTACGCTCGAAACTACCAAAATAGTTAGGATCTATCTGACCACTCGGCGTTGCACCTTTATTCATCATGTCAACTTGATAGGAAAATCGGAAGCTTTTAAGGAAGTTATAGGCACTGAGAATATTACTTAATGTTGCATCGTTAATAAGACCCATTTTATTGACGTCGATTAATCTTTCCGTCGTGTTACAGGCATCAGATTTCGCTGAGAGCGCGTAAATTCGCGCCAAATCTACAATTATATTAATACCGTAACGCTTAATATTAAGTGTTTTTTCATTATTTTCGTTTTTGGTTAACACTAGATTGTGGAACACCCCTAACGGGGTACGATTTTCTGCTGCATCTCTGATTAACTTGGCAAGGAAAGAACGATGTGAGGTCATCTCTTTAAATTCATTTATCAGTATGGTCCGATATTCGTCATTACCGTAAATAACGCGGGTATCAAGGAAAACGCTGAGATTTAAGAGGCGTTCAGATTCTGGATTTTTAATCCAATTTTTATAGTATTCTCGCCATACAGATAGAGGCTGACACCACTTTGCTGTGGCGGCCATAAATTTACCAGGGCAGAGCTCATATCCACAGAGATCCATCCCTTTGGTGACAATCATGGCCAGATGCTGAAAATAAACTTTGTCTTTTACCGTTGCCTTATCAGACATAATAATACCACTATCCTGATCCGAGAGGATATTAGCTTCTTTGCGGGCATGAGAGCCGGCAACAATCCAAGAAAAGTCACAGGGTACGCTGCCAAGTCTCTCTATAGCAATATTGATCAGGCGCTGATTAACTGTGTCCATAATGGTAGTCAGGATGGTACTTATCAGGTCTGCAGGCACCTTATCATTGGCCAACGCCTGAAAGATACTATCCCGTTCAGGCATATAGCTAGCCAGTTTAGTTTCGTTACTTGATTTTTTTATCTTATCTATCAGATAAATCGCCTGTATGCGCTGATTTTGAAAAAGTTGGTGCACAGAGAGTAAACCGATTACATGACCGTCCTCTATGATAGGGAGGTTTTTAATATTATTTTCCATCATGCGTATCGCTGCATCAAAAACTGTTTCATGAGGAGCAATTGTTATCGGCAATGGGCTCATGATATCACTGATAGGTGATTCAGTACTTTTGCCTTCAGCAATGACGCGATCGATAAGATCAGTGTCCGTTACGATACCGACGAGCTCATTATTATCTTTAACAATCGCGCAGGAGGTGTTTTTCGTACGCATCATATGGGCAACAGTGCGAATGGAGTCTTCGATGTTAACTTCGCTATGCTGATCGCTTGAGACTTGTTTAACCGTATTAAAGAAAGAGCTGCTATTGATATCTTTCCATATTGATTCGACCGCTGAATGAATTCGGCCCTCAGGTTTTGCGGTAAAGTGCTGTGCATATTCAGGATATTTAGACTGAATGTGGTAGATGGTTTTCGCCGGAATCAAGTATAGTAGGGTGTTATCAATTGCTTTTATTTGGTAACGCGTTTCTGATTCTGAAAACAGGCTGAAACCAAATACATCATCTTCTTCTAGACGACCTCTAAGTGTCCCATCTGACAATCTTTGCTCTACCGCGCCAGTTCTCACAATAAATAAGTATTTGTCTTCCTCTGTTTGTGGGGGAGGCACGACCTCGCCTTGCGCAAGGTAGATTATTTTAATTGTTGAAGTCACTCTGTTCAACAATATCTCTGGCAAACGACTAAAAGGATCTATGTTTGCTATAAATAGTTCGATATTTGGAATCAGTGTTTCAGACATATTAGAAAACCAATAGAGATAAGATCAATGAATATCTTTATAGCATATAATGGAATCGTTTACAGCTTCATCGGGTGAAAATAGATAACAAAAGCAAGCGGCTGTAAAGTAGATGAATAAAAGGATATTGATAATGCCATTGTCTGTTGAATCGCTATTTAACTGCGCGCCTCCCCTTTTAGTTACGTGTAATTGTAAACGTTTACACTTGTGTGAGGGGGATCACGGACTTGTGGCTTCTTTGATTGTTAAAATCAGGCTCACAGTAACCATTAGGAGTCATTGCAATGAAGGTCTTAGTTACAGGTGGTATGGGATATATCGGCAGCCTGACGTGTATAGAAATGATAGCAGCAGGTATTGAACCCATTATTATTGATAACTTAAGCAATAGTAAATTAGCGGTATTAGATCGTATTGAAAAGTTAACTCAGACTAGACCCGCTCTTTATCAAGGAGATGTTCGCGATCAGGCGCTGCTTGATGACATTTTTAAGGAGCAAGAAATTAGCTCAGTGATCCATTTTGCTGGCTCTAAAGCGGTCGGTGAATCAGTGCAAAAGCCATTAGAATATTATGATAACAATGTCAATGGCTCCTTAGTATTGGTCCGTGCTATGCGTAATGCTGGGGTGAAAAGTCTGGTTTTTAGCTCATCAGCAACAGTGTACGGCGATCCTCAAATCGTACCTATTACTGAAAACTCTCCGACGGGCGCCACAACCAATCCCTATGGGCGCAGTAAATATATGGTGGAGCAGTGCTTAGCAGATCTATTGGTCGCCGAGCCTGACTGGAGTATTACGCTGTTGCGTTACTTTAATCCTGTTGGTGCTCATCCGTCCGGCACTATGGGCGAGGACCCGCAGGGGATCCCTAATAATTTAATGCCTTTTATTGCACAAGTTGCGGTGGGACGTCGAGAATCACTTTCTGTCTTTGGCAATGATTATGATACGCCCGACGGTACTGGCGTGCGCGATTATATCCATGTGCTCGATTTAGCGCAGGGGCATATTGCTGCTCTTAATGCTGTCGGGAAAAAAGCGGGCTTGCATATTTATAATTTAGGCACCGGCAAAGGTAGTAGCGTGCTGGAGATGGTCAATGCCTTTGCAACCGCTTCTGCTCGTCCGATCCCCTACCTTATTTGCCCGCGCCGTGCGGGAGATATTGCGCAGTGCTGGGCGAGTACAGAGAAAGCAGAAAAGGAGCTGGGTTGGAAGGCAAATCGTACGCTTATGGAGATGACTGCAGATACTTGGCGCTGGCAGTCAACTAATCCGCATGGTTATCCGGACTCACAATAGCCAGCGGATCAAGCTATCACTTAAAAAGTAGAGATGCCCATTATAAAAGGGCTTATTGAAAGAAGAGAATATTATGTCTGAAATAACATTTAACCCGATTGATCATCCGCACCGCCGTTATAACCCGTTAACGGGACAATGGATTTTGGTTTCGCCGCATCGCGCAAAGCGTCCGTGGAGTGGTCAGGATGAAAAACCGGCAACCGAAACACTAGAAAATTATGATTCTGAGTGTTTTTTATGCCCCACTAATACTCGGATTTCTGGTGATAAAAATCCAAGTTATCAGGGCACTTATGTTTTTAGCAATGACTTCGCGGCATTGATGCCAGACTCTCCCGATGCGCCCGTTTCTGATAATCCGCTATTTAAAACACAAGGTGTGCGTGGGTTAAGCCGGGTTATCTGTTTTTCACCGGATCATAGTAAAACATTACCTGAGCTGCCGCTTACTAAGATCCGATCTGTGGTAGATACTTGGAATGAGCAGATTGAGGGATTGGGTAAAGATTATTTGTGGGTGCAAGCTTTTGAAAATAAAGGCGCGACTATGGGGTGCTCACAGCCACATCCGCATGGTCAAGTATGGGCGAATAGCTTTTTACCCAATGAAATTGAGCGTAAAGAGCAGTTGCTTAAAGCTTATCAAGAAAAGCATGGGTCCAACCTACTGCTTGACTATGTGCAGGCTGAGCTTCAAGACGGTCAGCGTACTGTGGTAGAAACAGAGCACTGGCTTGCTGTCGTGCCTTATTGGGCTGCATGGCCATTTGAAACCTTGCTCTTACCTAAAACCCATATTCGTCGCATGAGTGAGCTAAGTGGCGAGCAGCGTGATGACTTAGCGTTAGCCATTAAAAAACTCACTAGCCGTTACGATAACTTATTTAACTGCTCTTTCCCCTACTCGATGGGTTGGCATTACGCGCCGTTTTTTGAAGCGGGCACGGATATCGATCATTGGCAATTACACGCCCTTTTTTATCCACCTCTGCTGCGCTCTGCTAGCGTTCGTAAATTTATGGTCGGTTATGAGATGTTGGCAGAAAGCCAGCGCGATTTAACCGCGGAGCAAGCGGCACAAAAGCTACGGGATGTTAGCGATATTCACTATAAAGATGCACGTTAGCCCTTGCTTATTTGATCACAGACTAAGAGACAAAAATAATGAACACTTTAATTAATAACGTAACAAATGTATTTAACTCGCTATTTGGCTACTCAGCAACACATCTAATTCAAGCCCCTGGGCGGGTAAATTTAATTGGTGAGCATACGGATTATAATGACGGTTTTGTGCTGCCGTGCGCGATCAACTATCAAACAATGGTGGCAGCCGCGAAGCGTACTGATTCTATAGTACGTGTTATTTCGGTTGATTATGATAATCAGGAAAATCAATTTGATTTAACCGAGAATATTGAATTCCAAGATGATTGTATGTGGTCTAACTATATCCGTGGGGTTGTAAAGTGTTTACTTGGGCGTGGTTACCATTTTCAAGGCGCAGATATTGTGGTCAGCGGTAATGTGCCACAAGGTGCAGGCCTAAGTTCCTCGGCAGCATTAGAAGTGGTAATCGGACAAACGTTTAAAGAGCTTTATGCGTTGGATATCAGCCAAGTAGATATCGCGCTCAACGGTCAACAAGCGGAAAACGAGTTTGTTGGTTGCAACTGCGGCATTATGGATCAGTTAATCTCTGCTTGTGGAGAGCAACACCATGCGCTATTGCTTGATTGCCGCTCACTGCAGACACAGTCGGTTTCTATGCCTAAGGATATGACAGTAATGATTATTAACTCCAATAAAAAACGCGGGCTGGTGGACAGTGAATATAATACCCGTCGTTTGCAGTGTGAAGTAGCCGCATCCGTCTTTGGCGTTAAGGCCCTGCGCGATGTCACAATGGATCAGTTTAATGCTCGTATGAATGAATTAGATACCGTTGTGGCTAAGCGAGCGCGTCATGTAATCAGTGAAAATGATCGTACCGAAAAAGCCGCAATAGCTTTATCCAAAGGTGATATGCAGTTGATGGGGCAGCTGATGGAAGCATCGCATAATTCAATGCGTGATGATTTTGAAATCACGGTACCAGAAGTAGATCTGATAGTTGATATTGTTAAAGCTGAAATTGGTCGCTTAGGTGGCGTGCGTATGACCGGGGGCGGATTTGGTGGTTGCGTCGTTGCATTGGTGCCACCTAGTTTAGTTGAGCAAGTTACCGCCGCGTTAATCAGTCAATATCAGGTAAGGACGGGATTAAAAGAATCTATCTATGTTTGCCAAGCCCAAGCTGGGGCTGGTTTAGTTGAATAAGCGCCTAGTGAGCCGAACAGCGGGGGGATGTCTATGTCTTTAACTGCCGTGCAGCAGAGATTGCAGAAAAGCATGCTAACTGAGCCCGCACTGGATGGTCAGCCTGCAAAGCTGTTTGTATTAAAAAATAAGCAGGGGATGTGTGTTACTTTGATGGATATCGGCGCAACTTGGTTAAGTTGCGAAATCCCTGTTGCTACGCAGATGCGTGAAATGTTGCTCGGGGTCAGTAGTATGGCGGATCATCTGCGTCAGCGTGTTTATTTTGGAGCGACCGTAGGGCGTTTTGCCAACCGCATTGCTCGGGGACAGTTTGCGATCGATGGTAAAGTATACCAAGTACAGACAAATCAAGGGGGGAATACGCTGCATGGAGGCCCGCAAGGTTTTGATCAGCGTCGTTGGAATGCCATTCAGCATGACCAAAACTCAGTTAGCTTTAGCTTATCTTCGCCCGATGGTGATCAAGGTTTTCCGGGGAATTTACAGGTCAGAATTAATTATCAATTAAGTGAAGATAATACGCTAACCTTGAATTATCAGGCAATTACCGATAAGGCATGCCCTGTGAATCTCACTAACCATGCTTACTTTAACCTAATGGGCAGTGATGCACCATCTTGCCTAGACAGCCAGTTAATGATTCAAGCGGATCACTACTTAGCGACTGATAAGAACGGCATTCCAAAGGGGGATTTTTGCACAGTACAGGGGAGCAGTTTTGATTTTACAGAGTTAAAAACGATTGGCCGCGATCTTATGAGCGAGCCGGATCAACATTTAGCCGCAGGTTATGATCACAGTTTTCTTATCAAAAAATCAGCACAAAATGGCTGCGATATTGTCGCAAAGAGTATCTCTGCAGATGGCAAAGTTGTGCTTAACGTTAGAACAACTAAACCTGCGCTGCAGCTGTATAGCGGTAATTATTTGGCGGGTGCGCCTAGGCGCAATGGGGGTGAGTATCAAAACTATGCGGGCTTTGCCTTGGAAACACAATTTTTACCTGATGCGCCTAACCATCCGGAATGGGATCAGCCGAGCCCTATTTTAGCGGCGGGTGAGCAATATCATTATCAAACCTCTTATCAGTTTGAAATTCAGGATTAAGCTGATAATAAAACTAAGCCGAAAAATTGGATAAAATTTCGGCTTGTTTGCTATCAGAGAGGCGGCTACTTAGAGCGCCTTGCCTACCCTAGACCGTTTCCTGCATCTTTTTTATTAATCAGTTCAATTAGATAGCCATCAGGATCTTTAACAAAAGCGATCACTGTGGTGCCGCCTTTTACTGGCCCCGGTTGACGCGTAATTTGTCCCCCTTGCTGCTTTATTTTAGCGCAGGTCGCATAAATATCATCTGTTTCAATGGCAATATGTCCGTAACCATTACCCAGATCATATTCACTGTTACCCCAGTTATAGGTGAGCTCAAGAACCGTTGAATTTAACTCATCCGCATAACCTAGAAAAGCTAAAGTATACTTATATTCGGCATTTTCAGACTGGCGCAGTAATTTCATCTGTAGAATCTGAGTATAAAAACCGATCGATTTTTGTAAGTCACCAACACGTAACATGGTATGTAATAAGCGCATATTAACTCCCTGATTTTATTTTATAAAAATAGAGTCTATCCGATCATCTAGCATTTTCACAGCTTGTCTGTGGGATAAAAAATACTCAGAGTTGATTTGCTTAAGTCGTGTATCGCTTAACTAATTAATCCCTGCGGTTAAGAACTTAACAGTAGCGGCTATCTCTTCGTCACTGCAATCTGCACAGGTTCCTCTGGCGGGCATTGCATTAAAGCCTTCTGTGGCATGTTTTACGAGCGTTTCCATACCTTGATCAACACGTGGTTTCCATGCCAGTGCATCCCCTTTGAGTGGCGCACCCGCAGCCCCTGTTGCATGACATGCAACACAATAAGTATTGTAAACCTTTTCGCCGCTGCGTGGACCGCTAGCTACAATGACATCCGCTGTTTGACTTGCTGTTGCAATATCGCCATGCAAATAAACATTACCCACCGGAGCGATGCGCTGCGCAATCGCTTGCTTTGAAAGGTCTTCTGCGAAGCTTGCCGTGCTGACCAAACTGATTGCTAAGATGATTACTAGGGTGACAGGTTTAATCAGGTACACAGCAGACTCCAAATAATTGTTATGTTGTGAAAATGTTAATTATAACGGGCTTGTTTGTAACTACCAATCCCTTTATCTGGATTATTGTTTCCAGTTCACCATTTTTTTCTCTTTTCCCATTAATAAGCGTTTTATATTACTTATATGGCGAAGAATTATTAATATCGATAACATGATCACTGGCTGAGTATATTCAGGTTTTAGCTGCTCCACAAAAAAAGGGGCGGCGATTGCCGTGATAATAGCGGCTAATGAAGCATAACCACTGACCGCTATGGTCAGCAACCAGGTTAAAACAAGTAACCCGGTCATATCCATGCCTAGTGGTAATAGCGTACCTAGACCGGTTGCAACCCCTTTACCGCCTTTAAATTGAAAATAGGGAGGGAAAATATGTCCCAGACAAGTGGCAATGCCAATAAAACCAATCACTAGCGGGTGATAATTAAAAAAATAGGCGAGGTAAACGGGCAAAGTGCCCTTGAGAATGTCAAAAATAAGCACTGCACTGGCGGCTTGTGCGTGGTGTAAGCGTAACATATTCGTTGCGCCCGGATTCTGAGAACCCTGTAAACGGGGATCCGGCCAACCTTTGAAACGACACAGCAAGATCGCACCGTTAAGGGCGCCAAATAGATAAGCACAAAGAACAAATAATAGGATCAGGATAATCATTTGTATTTATTTTTTTTCGATCGGGTAAAATATATCATTTTTACAGTCCATTGATATTAATTGCTATTGAGATAGTACGTGGATTTTTGTGTTAGTGATAGCGTTTTAAAGGTCTTCAGAATGGATATTGTTTTTATTAAACAGTTACAAGTTATTAGCACCATTGGCGTGTATAACTGGGAAAAGTCAGTGCAGCAAAAGCTCTATTTCGATTTAGAGATGGCGTTTGATAACCGACCTGCGGCGGCAAGTGATGATATTAATTTAGCGCTGAATTATTTTAGTGTCTCTGAAAGGGTTAATCAGTTTGCCCAAAATAATCACTTCGAGCTGCTTGAAACCATGGCCGAACAGGTCGCCGCATTAATTATGGTGGAATTTTCCGTGCCTTGGATACGACTTACCCTGCACAAGCCCGGAGCCCTACCTAAAGCACAAAGTTTAGGTGTTCAGATTGAGCGCGGTATTCGCTAGTGGCTAATGTTTATATTGGTGTCGGCTCAAGTATTAATAAACGGGAAAATATCCAGTTAGGCTTAGGCGCATTAGAGTTAGTCTTTGGTGAACTCACTCTCTCCCCTATTTATGAGAGTGAAGCGGTCGGCTTTTCGGGATGCAATTTTTATAATTTAGTGGTGGGGATAACCACCCAATTACCGGTCAAATCACTGATTTGTGAACTAAAGGCGATTGAAGTTAAACTGGGGCGTGCAAAAAACGCGCTTAAATTCGCTCCCCGAACCTTGGATTTAGACCTGCTTTTATATGATCGGCTTATTGACCTATCGATTGATCTACCTCGTGCAGAAATCACTAAAAATGCATTTGTGTTAAAACCTTTAGCTGAACTAGCCCCCTTATTAGAACACCCTGTTTTGGGGCAAACATACCAACATTTGTGGGCTAATTATCCCCAAGATAAACAAAAATTATGGCAAGTTAATGCTGGCCTTTAAACATAAAGAGAACAAACATGTCCTTACTTGAGATTGTTGTATTAGCTTTGATTCAGGGGTTAACTGAATTTTTACCTATTTCTAGCTCTGCGCATTTAATTTTACCTTCACAGCTATTAGGCTGGCAAGATCAGGGCTTAGCCTTTGATCTTATTCTTAATATCGGCACACTCGCTGCGGTACTGATCTACTTCCGTGTTGAAGTTGTTAATATGTCAGTGGCTTGGGTTGGCTCTCTGAGAGGTCAAGGAAAAACCCAAGATAGCCGCCTTGCTTGGTGGATTATTTGGTCGACTATTCCGGCGGCTGTAGTTGGTTTTTTTGGCAAATCATTAGTGGAAACTTATCTGCGTAGTGGTTACGTCATTGCGGTAACCACGGTTATTTTTGGGCTGCTGCTTTGGTGGGCGGATGCGCAAGCGAAGCAGATCAAGACAGAATACCAAACAGGGCTTAAAGGTGCGATTTTGATCGGCTTTGCTCAGGTGCTCGCCCTGATTCCAGGAACATCGCGCTCAGGAATCACAATTACTGCGGGGCTCATGTTAGGGTTAACGCGCAGTGGCGCGGCGCGTTTCTCTTTTCTTATGTCGATCCCCATTATCGGGATGGCTTCAAGCTACGATCTGCTGAAACTTATTTTATCCGACGAGTACGTTGACTGGAGCGCGTTATACCTTGGCGCAGGTATCTCCTTTGCCAGCGCATTATTATGTATTCACGGTTTCCTGTTGTTGCTCAATAAAGTCGGCATGATGCCATTTGTTATCTATCGACTGTTGCTGGGTGGCGCACTATTTTATATTTTGGCAATGAATTAGTCTTTGCTAAGCACCGTGCGGGGGACTATTTCCCCCGCTTGTTGAATTTCTTCTTGGTACTGCTTTACAACTAAAATACGCGCTGCTAATAAAGCTTCTTTAATCTGCGCACCTTGATAGCCCTGACTGATAATCTCCTGCACATTGACCTTGTCGGCCAGCTGAAACGCCTGCCAAATATAATCTGCACTGGGATACTCTTTCTCTTCAAACCCCGTTCTACCTTTTGAATCGGCGACACAGCATTGTAGCATCTGAAAAAAGCGTTGCGGTTTACGCCAAGCATCATTCTTATCCATTAATTTAATTAAAGTAGATGCTTTGAGCTCAAGGGCATTGTGAATCACTGTATGGTGTTCACTGACCAAAAGAGCCAAGTCACGGCATTCATTGGGGATTTTTAGACGTAAACATAATGCTTTAATTGTTTCTAAACCAAGAAAACCATGCCCTTTATGGCTTGGCCAATTTTCTTTGGGTGTTAACGCTTTACCGAGATCATGTACTAAACAGGCAAAGCGGAAAGCCAACGAATCTGATAGTTTGACCGCCTGCTCGACGACCATTAACGTATGGATACCGGTATCAATTTCAGGATGCCATTTTTTTGGGCCGGGGATGCCAAATAAACGCTCAATTTCAGGAAACAGAACCGCTAGAGCGCCACATTCACGCAGTACTTGGAAATAGATTTGTGGGCTATCACTTTGTAGTGCTTTTGCCGTTTCTTGCCAGATACGCTCAGCCGTTAGGTGGTTAAGTTCTCCACTGGCGGTTAATTCGTGCATCAAGGCCAATGTTTCCGGGGCTATTTGAAAGCCGAGGTGGTGAAAACGTGCGGCGAAACGTGCAACACGCAGTACGCGTAGGGGATCTTCGCTAAATGCGGGTGAGATATGGCGTAATATTTTGTTTTTTAAATCCACTAAACCACGATAGGGATCAATAAAGTCACCGTGCTCAGAGAAGGCTATCGCATTGATGGTTAAATCGCGGCGCAACAGATCATCTTCTAAAGTAACATCTTCTCCGGCGTAGCAGGTAAATCCAGTATAACCGGATCCCTGCTTGCGTTCAGTGCGGGCAAGTGCATATTCTTCACCTGTTGCCGGGTGTAAAAAAACAGGGAACTCTTTACCAACTTGTCGATAACCTAATTGTAAAAGTTGTTTAGGGTTGCTACCTACCACCACATAATCGCGATCTGTGATGTTAAGTTGCAATAATTGATCTCGAACTGCGCCCCCAACTAAAAATACTTGCATTGTTTCCCCTCTTTATCACTAATTTAGTTATTATAAGCAATTAATACCATCATCTCTATTTGTTTGGAACTTCTTATGTATCAAGATTTCTTTTCCCTAAAAGAGGCACCCTTTTCAATTTCGCCGGATCCCGACTTTTTGTTTTTAAGTGAGCGTCATAAAGAGGCGTTGGCACATCTCACTTATGGTCTGCAGGGCAATGGTGGTTTTGTATTGCTAACCGGAGAAGTTGGCACTGGGAAGACAACGGTGTGTCGGGCATTATTGCAAGATTTGCCTGCCAGTATTGATATCGCCTTTATTTTAAATCCCGCGTTAACTGAGATTGAATTACTGGCGACAATTTGCGATGAATTTAAAATCGCATATCGTAAACAAGATCTCAGTTTAAAATTATTATTTGATGCATTAACCACCTGGATGATGAGTAATCTGTTATCGGGGAGAGGTGCGATTGTCTTAATTGATGAAGCGCAGCATTTAAGCTTTTCAGTTTTAGAACAATTACGTTTATTAACCAATATTGAGTCGAATAATAAAAAACCGTTACAGGTTATTTTGATTGGCCAGACGGAATTGCAGCAAAAGCTAAAGCAGACTGAGTTACGCCAACTCGCGCAGCGGATCACCGCCCGTTATCATCTGTTGCCGCTTACTCAACAAGAAAGTGAATATTATATCCAGCACCGTTTGCATGTCGCTGGCGTCAAATTCCCTATTTTTGACGCCAGTGCTTTGCGGCAAATATTTAAAAAAAGTCAAGGCATCCCGCGTTTAATTAATCTCTTAAGTGATCGCAGTTTATTAGCCGCCTACACGCAGAACGCGCTTAAAGTTAACGCGAAAATGGTAAAAAATGCAGCTCAGGAGATGGCGTTAGAGGAGACTCACTCCAACTTTAGTACTTTTTTCAAAGGCACTTGGCGGCTGCTTCTTTTGCTTCTTTTAATACTTATTAGCGCTTTCCAAGCGCCTAAAATATTGGCGCAATTTAGTGTGAAAGAAGCACCAATAACAGAACTCAAAACAATACAGGAAACGAACAAACAGGAGGGCAGTGAGCAACTTGATTGGTTTGATGCTTATCCGCAATTAGATTTGAGTAAAGTAGAGTTCTCGCACGCACTAAAAACTCTGTATGCCATTTGGGGCTACCAGGTGGATTTGCAAAGTGCAAACTGTGAACAAGGCTCCGCTGTATCGTTATTATGTTTCTCTGAAAGTAGTAATATTGATAAATTAAAGCAATTAAACTATCCCGCTGTAATTAAATTAATAAATGGTGAAAAACAACTTTATGTGGTTATTTATAAAGCTTCTGAGAACTATCAATTACTCATCGAAGATCAAAGTATCGAGGTTTCCGAAGCGTGGTTAAAACACTATTGGAATGGGGGACTCACCTTACTGTGGAAAACTCCATTTGCTTTGCAGAGAACATTACAGTTTGGTCAAAAAAGTGAGGAGATAAGGTGGCTGGTCAATCAGCTCAATACGCTACAAGGTCTACCGGCAGAAAATAAAGATCGCTTTGATCTGCCGCTCTTACAGCAGGTCACCCTCTTTCAGCGTGAGCAGGGGTTGCAGGACGATGGCATCGTTGGCACCAGAACCCTGATGCCATTAATGCAATTAATTAATCCCATGTTACCGCGATTAACAGATGGGGAAGAGTAATGTCTACTATTTTACGTGCACTGCAAAAACAGAAATTGGGACAATGCAATACGGTCTCTGGTTTTGTTGAAAAAGCACCCAGTTTAAAATGGAAAGTGGCTTTATTTGCTTTCTTGGGGGTCATTATCAGTTTGCTGCTGATTCTTATTTATCTATTACTTAAGCCTGTAGATGAAAGTGCAGTGCTAGCTGTCGCTATCGTGGCTGAGCAGGGGGGAAATAAAGCTTCTGTAACAGAACAAGATAAACGCATAAAAAAAATGACCTTCGACTTGCAGCCACTGCCGATACTTCCTGCAGACGATATCGATTTACCTACGGAAACAGTGGTGCAAGTGACACCCGTTATTAGCGCCTCAAAAGTCCCGATTAACAAAAAAGCATTACCACTTTTATCTGTTTCGGGAAATAAACCTGAAGCGCAAGCATTATCACAACAGCTTATTGATGATCTTGATTATAGTGATACGTCAGCCGATCTGCAGCAACGGTTTGAGCAGGCGTTATTAATGAGTAAAGATGATGCTAAAGAGGTCGTTGAGCCTGCTCCTAAAGAATTGAATGACGGCAGTGATGTGCATCAGATGGCCAGTGAATTTCAGGATAAAGTACCGACCATCAGTTATGACGCGCATATGTATTCGTCAGATGCGAAAGAGCGCTGGATAAAGATTAATGGCGAGGCGTTGCAAGAGGGGCAGTTTGACAGCTCGGGTAAAATTCAAGTCGTTGAAATTCAACTTAACCGCACTATTTTCCGTTTAGGCAGGCAAAGTTTCAGTTTGGCGTCATTAACTGATTGGAAAGGGTATTAAATCGCTAATCTGAGGATTATAAAAAACGCACCCAAGGTGCGTTTTTTAGTGATTAGCGGAACTTATAACCTACCAATTATCTTTACGTTTTTTTCGACGTGGTAAAAAAGGAAGCAGCAAGCCAAGCAGTACGCCAAAGAAGAGAACGCTTCCGCCATTAAGTAGCCACTCCATTTTTATGCGGTCACCTTCAGTATCTTGTTGTAGCTCTAGATCTCGATTTTTTGCTTTAAGATCGTCAATAGTGGCGACCAAGTGTTCTTTTTCTGTTATCAATTGTATTTTTTGTTGCTCTATGTTGTCGCTTTGTTGGGCTATATTGGCAAGTTTTGCTTGCGCAGCCTGTAACTGCTCTTTAATTTCAGGTAGCAAGGTTTTTGCCGGTAATGCTTCTTGTAATTGACTGTTTTTTACCCAGCCAGTTTTACCTTCTTGCGTCTCTACCTGCATAAATTTAGCCTTGCTATCATATTTTAAGCTACTGACAGTTTCACCGACTTTAAGAGTGCCGATTATACGGTATTCTAAGCTTGGGCCCGAGTGCAGATAAATAAAGAGATCATCACTTACATAACGAGTGGCTGCAGATAGGTTCATACAAAGTGTCAGCGCGAGTGTAGCGAGAATAGTTTTAAGTGTTTTCAAAGGTGCAGATCCTGTTAACTATAATGGATGAAGATACATTCTAAAAGTAATTGTCACTAAGGAGAAGCACTACATGTAAAAAAGAGAGCAGATGCTCTCTTTAATTTTATTTACCGCGATTTTAGTTAACCTCAGTTCTGGATAATGGAAGCGAAATTAGATTAAATATCAAAAAGTTAAAAAACATATTATACAGTGCTGTTAGTTTTGCGTAGTTCAAGGCGAATCATCGCAGCAATAACTGGTTATTGCTAGATGATTTAACGCAGAAATACGCGTAAATAACGGTACTGTATCGTTTAGCTTATCCAGAATTGAGGTTAGTTAGCTAAAAACTGCTTTTAACATAAAGAAGAAGATAATAGATAATCCTGCGCCGATGGGCAGGGTCACAACCCAAGAGATAACGATATTACGTACAACGCTTAGGTTTAGCGCGGCGATCCCTCTTGCCATTCCTACGCCCAATACCGCACCCACAAGTGTTTGTGTCGTTGAAATAGGTAACCCCGTTCCTGATGCAATAACAACCGTTGAAGCAGCTGCAAGTTCAGCAGCAAAACCGCGGCTTGGGGTTAGGTGAGTAATGCCTTGGCCAATTGTTGCCATCACGCGTCTGCCAAAAATAGCTAAACCAAGTACGATACCGACGCCACCTAATGGCAAAATCCACCAAGCTAGAGCTGCTTTTTTCGCTATTTCACCATTGTGCTCGACAATACTCACAACCGCAGCTAGTGGACCTATTGCGTTGGCCACATCGTTTGAACCATGTGCAAAAGCCATCGCACAAGCGGTTACAATCATTAACACCGCAAATATTTTTTCAACATTGGCGAAATGCATGTCTTTGTCAGCGTTCGGGTCGATCTTGATACGATTAATGTAAAATTTACCAACAAGCGCAATAGTAATACCGATAACCGTTGCCATTATCAATGCATCACTTGAGCTGAAATTTAAGCCTATATGTGATAAACCTTTCTTAATGGTGACCAGTGAAAGTATAAAGCCAGCAAGAAACATATAAAAGGGAACAAAACGCTTTGCATTGGCGATCGGATCGTGGGTATTAAAGATTAATTTTTGCGAACTCATGAAGATAAAGTAAGCAATAATACCGGAGATCAGAGGTGTGATAATCCAGCTGCCCACTATACCGATAACACCACTCCAGACGACGCTGTCCATACCCACACCGACAGCAGAAAAGCCGACGATAGCGCCGACAATTGAGTGCGTTGTTGATACTGGCCAACCAAAGTAGGAAGCAATAATTAGCCACATTCCCGCCGCTAATAGTGCAGCGGTCATACCGAAAACTAATAATTCGGGTTGATTGACATAAAAGCTCGCATCAATAATGCCTTTTCGGATGGTGGATGTGACTTCCCCACCGGCTAAATAAGCCCCCGCAAATTCAAAGATCATTGCAATAATAATGGCTTGTTTGATGGTCAGTGCTTTTGAGCCCACGGACGTACCCATTGCATTGGCTACGTCGTTTGCACCAATACCCCAGGCCATAAGAAAGCCCACTGCAGCGGCAAAGATAACTATAATACTGCCATAAGAAGATAAAATATCCATAATGATTCCTTTAAGTGTTACTACCTAACGAGAATAAGCTCAAGTTGCGTACCTATTAATTCAGAGTGATCGGCAAGATGCCCTACCCACTCGATGATTTGGTAAAGGAACATAATATCAACTGGGTTGTGATGCTGCTCTACTGCCAAAAGGTCACGGCGAAGTTTTCTTTGTAACGTATCTGTATCTTCTTCAATTAATGCGAGTTCGGCGATCATTTTTGTGACCACGTCGACCTCTCGCCCTCTAAAACCTGTCTCTAACAATTCATCAAGCTCATCAATTGCTTTTTTTGCTTGTTGAATGGCATCGAGGCAACGTTGCAGATAAGTCATAAAATTATTAGCTATCTCATCGGGCAGGCGTAATTTACGACCTAAGATTCGCCCGGAAATATCTTTTGCTGCATTTGCTATTTTATCTTGACGATTTATAAGCTCGATAAAATCACCACGTGAAATAGGCATAAATAGCCCTTTGGGTAATGTTAATCGCAATTCACGCTTTAAATCATCAGCTTCTTTTTCAAATTTGGATATTGTTTTTCTTACTGTTTCAGCTTCGCTCCAATTCTGTTCATGGCAAGCCTTAAAAAAGGGAATAAGTAACTCACAGCAGGCTGCTACTTTATCCATATGCAACTGAATGGGTTGAATTGGCGACTTAGCGAAGACCCCAAAGATTGAATTAATTGGCATTATTTATCCTATTGTTTTGGTTTGATAACAATCTAAATTTTGTTTTAGTTTGATAACAGTCTAAATTGTCAACTTGAACAGCAATATTTGCCGCATGTTATCTTTCTTTTGCACACATTTGAACCTGAATTTAGTATAATTTACTAATTATTGCGATTTTAGGATCGTAGCATCCTCGTTTAATAGGGTTATTCGGAAAAATTATGGAAACTGAAATAGAAATAAAGTTTATTTTTAGTGCTCAATTTGAA
>NZ_JAHNZV010000129.1 GCF_022267535.1 Psychromonas antarctica | reverse complement strand
AACACATTAACAGTGTCTCTATCGCTCTACCAACTGAGCTAAAGAGGAATTGTTCTTTTCTACTACTAATGGAATAACACATTAACAGTGTCTCTATCGCTCTACCAACTGAGCTAAAGAGGAATTGCTCTTTTCTGCTAATGAATACATCACATTAACAGTGTCTCTATCGCTCTACAAACAAAGCTAAAGAGGAATTATTTTTTCTACTACTAATGGATATAACACATTAACAGTGTCTCTATCGCTCTACAAGCTGAACTAGAAGACATATATATTTCACACTTAATTTAATGCAGAAGTGTTTAAGACGGGCGCAGTATATTTTTTGCGTTTCATCCTGTCAACAAAAAAGGCAGATAAACGACTTGGTTGCTGATAATTCAAGCAACCAATCACAGAACTGCCTTTTTATTTGGTGAAACATAAAATTCAAATGCGTCTAAATATCCCATTGAATATTTTTTTGTAATTTCAGATCCATTTTCTCGAGTGGCTCATCCCTCTCACCCACAATAACCACATTCGCATGGCCCATTTTTTTAGTTACCCCTTTTAAATGCTGGTTATTAAAGGATGGCGTTTCGATGAATTCTTCACCCGCTGGCACAACAAAAACCGTTACTCTCCCTTTTTCACCTTGCATAATCATATGCAAGGCGGAGGTGCCAGCAAACTGACAGTAATTGACGAAAAACACCTCCCCCAGCTCGCCTTGCACCTGCCCGCCATAACTTGCTAGTTTAGCATTAATAGTTGTTCGACTGGCTTGCTCATTTATTTTGGCGGTAAAGTAATATTCCTGCTGCACATGCTGCATTGCAACTGTACCAATGTCTAATGGTGAGTGAGTCAGACCATTTAATAGTGGCAAACTAATGCCTATAACAAAAGCAATAGAGGCAGCGATGGCAATATGCCAACGATTATTCAATTGTCGTTTATGATTAATAGAAGAATATTGCTGAAACAGTATCTTATCTGCCAAATTTTCAGGTAAATCCACTTTTAATAACGACTGAAGATCTAAATCAAATTGCTTAGCTTCGTTAACCAGTGACTTATTTTTTTCTGACTCTGCCTGTCTCTGCAAAAACTCATCACCTTTATAATTAGGTGTCGCAATTGCAGTATGACGAAATAAAATATCATCCATGTGCTTCCCCATTTTCTTTTGTGACGGTTGTCAATGATGACTTCAATAAATTTTTCGCTCTAAAAAGACGTGTTAATACCGTGTTTTTGTTCAAATCTAACTGCACGGCTATCTCCTCTGCGGTGAAACCAGCGATAAGTTGTAACAGTAATGGTTCTTTATATTCATTTCCCAAAAGTGCTATTTTTCGCAGCAACAACTCACTTTCCATCTTTTTAGTGGAATCATATTGATCACTAACCTCATGATCATCTATATCAACTAGAGGCAACTGCTTGCGTTCAAAGCGGCGTGCATTTTCACGCCGTAGTATAGTAAACAACCACCCTTTTACTGATTTGTCATCTAGCAAAGTATCTAAACTTTTCCAAGCTCGCAGGCAAGTTTCCTGCACTAAATCTTGTGCGATGTCGGGATCACGGCAAATCCAATATGCATAACGGTAAAGATCTGGGCTATAGATATGGACGAGTGATTCATAACGTTTCTGTTTTCTGTTCATATTTAAAAAGACCGATGAAGTATCCTTTTTATTTCGCCTGTTAGTAAATAAATTCATTTATTGCATTGTCCTAGGATATGTCAACTTCTTCATAAAATCATAATAAAGCAACTTTAAGCAAAACCAACAGAAAATAAGGAACAATTTGATTTCAGATCAATAAATCATTCTGCTTCTGTTAAATTTTTGTATCGAAGATCTATTAATTATTTAGCAATGGAAGTGAACCTTTGGATTATAATTTTTTGCTATTTGAAAAGAAGGTGGGGATAATTTAAAATTTAAAATTTAAAAAATAAAGAAGAGATAAAAGCACTCTTCCTTATTTGTCATGACCCAATAATTATTCTTCTGGTTTTATTTTACGGCGCATCGGGGAGAAACCGACCTCTTTAGCTTCGTGAAATATTTTATTAGGCGCTTTTTTAGCTTTATGCGTTTTAGTCGCAGTTTTACTTTTTCTCTGCGCATTTACTGGGCTATTAACAACTACTTTTGTCTCGACTTCTTTAATCCCTTTAAACTTAGGTTTTATACCTTCAATGCGATCAAAGTGAATCTGTTGCTGCACAAATTCTTCTACTTTTTTAAAATTAACCCAGTCATGAGGACCAATAATTGAAATTGCCTCCCCCTTTTCACCTGCACGGCCTGTACGGCCAATACGATGAATATACTCTTCTGTATGCTTAGGGATATCAAAGTTAATAACATGGCTAACATTGAGCAAATCAAGGCCTCGAGAAGCAATATCTGTAGTCACTAATACCTGTGCTTTACCTCGCGCAAAGGTGTCCATAATGCTATTACGATTGTTTTGTGCTAAATCACCATGCAGCGCCACGGTTACATGCCCTCTATCTATCAACAGGGTGCTCAACCGCTCAGTATCTTTGCGCGTTGCAGTGAAAATAATGGCCTGCTTAATTTCTTCGTTTTTAATAAAATGAAACAATAATTTTTCTTTTTGATTTAAATTATCCGCAAGATAAAATCGCTGGCTAATTTCACTATGTTGTTGGTTTTCTTCTCCAACGGCAATACGAACAGGTGCCTTTAGTAGTTGCACTGCAAACTCATTAACTTCAGCATGACCAAGTGTTGCAGAAAAGAGCAAGGTTTGGCGCAGGCGATGATTGGCAGCTTCATTAATCGCTTTTAACTGCTCTGCAAACCCCAAATCTAGCATGCGGTCAGCTTCATCTAAAATAAGTAGCTCAAGTCCCTGCAGATGCAATAAGCCTTTTTTAAGGTGATCTACAATTCGCCCCGGTGTCCCAACAACAAAATGCGGGTCTTTATCCAGTTGTTTAACTTGATCGTTAAAATTTTCGCCGCCAGAAACTAACGTTAGTTTCAAACTAGTGTTAGAAACTAATAAACGCAGTTGTGCATAGACCTGTTTCGCGAGTTCTCGTGTTGGCGTCAAAATTAAAACCCGAGGATCTCGTTTAGTAAGGGCTCGAGTCTTTAGCACACGCTGCATTGCAGGTAGCAGATAAGCCAACGTTTTACCCGATCCTGTTTTTGATGATGCAAGCAAATCTTTTCCCGCAACGGCAACAGGGATTGCATCTGCTTGAATCTGTGTCGTTTTTGTAAATCCAAGGTGGGATAACGAAATGATTAAGCGACGGTCAATGGGTAAATCTTCGATCAGCAAAGTACTCTCCAAATAAGGTAGTTAAAATATAAGTGTGACTAGTATAACGATTATGCAAGAAAAGAAGAAATTAAGATTTGCTTAGACAGGTGCTAAAGTCGATTTTGAGGGTGAAAGCAAAAAAGAGTCTAGTGGTTAGACTCTTTTAAGAGAGCTTTGTTGGCGCTTTAAATGGTACTTAGCCCCATCTCATAGATAAGTTTTTCTGCTGTACATTCAAATTTCAGTGATAACTCACAATCAAACCCAGTCTCAGTATTTTGCTCATTCTTACTGAACTCAACCGTAGAAAAACGTGCTTTAGCTGCATCTATATATTTCTGAGCGAGTCGATCAACGCTCGCTTTATCTGTGCCAGAAAAAGGCAACACTAGAAGTGTATCATCTTCAGTAATAACACTACCCAACTCAACGAAAGTACCACACGCTTCACATACATCATTTGTATTTTGATCTTGAGACATAACAACCTCCTCGGTCGTATAAAATAGAAATCCAAATTTAAAAAGTTTACTGATTATATACCCATGTTACTTCAAGGTGCAAAACCAACAAGCCTACGCGGCGCTTTAAGCAAAAAAAAAGGCGATAATTAATTATCGCCTTTTAAATTTAATACTTAATAAAAAATTACGCTAATGGGTATTTTTTCAAATGCCAAATGTTTTGCACATAATCTTCAATTGAACGGTCAGAGTTAAATTTGCCCATTGCACCAGAGTTAAGAATAACTTTCTCAGCCCATACAGACTGGTCACGGTAAGTCTCGTCAATTTTCTGATGAGCAGCACAGTATGAAGCGTAATCAGCTAGACATAAATACTCATCGCCGCCTTCAAGTAGCGTGCGTTTGATATCAGATAGCGCACCCGGTTTACCCGGTGTAAAGAAATCTGTATCTAACCAATCAAGTACCGACTTTAACTCAGGGTTGCTGTAGTAGTAATCAAAAGGATTGTAACCTTTCTCTTTCAACTCTTTAACTTCTGCAACGCTTAAACCGAAGATAAACATGTGCTCAGCACCGATTTCTTCTGCCATTTCGATGTTAGCACCATCCATTGTACCAACAGTTAATGCACCATTGATTGCAAATTTCATATTACCAGTACCAGATGCTTCTAGACCCGCAGTTGATATTTGCTCAGAAATATCCGCGGCTGGGAACAGTTTTTCAGCAAGAGATACACGGTAGTTTGGTAAGAATACAACTTTTAGCTTACCTTTAACGCGTTCATCGTTATTTACTCTGTCTGCAATTTTATTTAGAGCATAGATAATTTGCTTAGCCATATGATAACCAGGCGCCGCTTTGGCACCGAATATGAACACACGAGGGATCATATCGTAATCAGGGTTATCTAATAAACGTTTATACAGCGTCAAAATATGAATCATATTGAGTTGTTGACGCTTGTATTCATGTAGACGTTTGATTTGAATATCAAAGATTGCATCAGCAGAAACTTCAACGCCCGTTAGATCTTTAATAATCTTAGCTAATTCAAGTTTATTTTCTTTCTTGATATCCATGAAGCGTTTTTGCAAAGCAACATCTTTTGCTTTTGGTAATACGCCACGTAGTTTATCAAGATTAACAACCCAATCATGACCCACTTCTTCATCATATAGTGCAGCAAGTTTAGGATTACAAGCTTTTAACCAACGACGAGGTGTCACACCATTCGTGACGTTAACTAATTTAGTCGGGAATAGTTCATGGTACTCTGGGAAAAGATCTGTTTTTACAAGTTCAGAGTGAACTGCAGCAACACCGTTTACTTTATATGAAGTAACAACACATAAGTTTGCCATACAAACTTTACGATCATCGCCTTCTTGAATAATAGATAGTTTGGCTTTCTTAGCATTATCACCAGGCCATTTCGCTTCAACTAATTCTAGGAATTGACGGTTGATTTCGAAAATAATTTCAAGGTGACGCGGTAACACTTTTTCGAATAGGCTAACAGACCATTTTTCGAGTGCTTCTGGTAATAGGGTGTGGTTTGTGTACGCGAAAACTTTCTGACAGATTCCCCATGCAAAACTCCATTCAAGACGCTCTTCATCTACGAGAATGCGCATTAGCTCAGGAATAGCGATAGTTGGATGTGTATCATTTAATTGAATCGCAACTTTATCGGCTAGTTTGTTCCAATCAGTATTCGCACGTTTGAAACGACGTAGAATATCCTTCACAGAACATGCACAGAAGAAGTACTGTTGAACAAGACGTAACTCTTTACCTTCTGGCGTTTCATCATTTGGGTATAATACTTTTGAAACAGTTTCTGCTTGTGATTTCTCAGCTTGAGCATCAACATAACCGCCCGCATTAAATACGTCCCAATCGAACGCTTCATCAGAGCGGCTTTCCCATAGGCGTAAAATGTTAACTGTTTTTGCGCCGTAACCAACAATTGGCACATCCCATGGCACACCTTTCAATTTCTGACCCGCATGCCACTCTTTGTGTGAGCTGCCATCTTCATCAAAAACAGTTTCAACGTAACCGTATAGTGGTACATGTTGAATAGATTCAGGGCGACAAATTTCCCATGGGTTGCCATATTCGCGCCATGTGTCTGGGCGTTCGATTTGACGTCCATCTTGAAATGATTGAGCAAATAGGCCGTGCTCGTAATGAATACCGTAACCGATCGCGGGGTAACCTAATGTTGCTAATGAGTCGATGAAACAGGCAGCAAGACGACCTAGACCGCCATTACCAAGCGCCATATCAGGCTCTTCATCGCAGATTTCGTATAAGTCTTTGCCTAAGCCTTTAAGAGCTTCTTCAGCTACTTTGAATAATTCTAAGTTATGCAGGTTATTTGAAAGCAAACGACCCATTAAAAATTCAAGAGAAAGGTAGTTTACAGAACGAACATCTTTGCCTGCATGGTTTTGTTGAGTTTGTGTCAGTTTATCAAAAACCACCTCATTAACGGCATGACACGTCGCATTCCACCACGCTTTGTTATTTGCTTTATGTTGATCTGTGCCTAGCCCTTTACGTAAACGATCTACAATCGCTTGTTGCATCTGTTCACTAGTGCATTCAACTACTGGCGTTAATTGCTGAGTGTTTGTTTTGCTTGTCGCTTTACTTTTTACTGCAGTTGGGGTCTTTTTAGTAGCCATGATGTACCTACATTTCTATGTTAATTGATAAATAGCAAGATGTTCATCCAATGAATCTCTTGCCACTGTAAAATTACGAATGATAACGTTAGTATATGATTGATTAATACTGCACTATTTTTACCACTGTTCATTTTTCAAGTAATTATTATGCTTAAAACAGACCATACAATAATGTGAGTTCAACAGTTAGTCCTCCTCCTTTCTTCTACGCCCCCCCCTGAACAGTACACAAAATCCTTCTTTAAAAGTGACTTAACAGGTATGGCTAGCCATCTGAGGATGTTTTTATAAATAGATGTAGAGAGATATTTATTAACAATTATTGATCAAGATCATTAAGTAAGAGGGGGGAATTACATTATTAACTGATGTTACGCACTTACGGCCAGCATCTGCTTCCAGGCTTTAAGTGCTTCTTTTTGAGCTTTTATATAAAGCTTTGTTTTCAATCCAAATGTGGTTAAGCCTTTTTTTACACTTAACC
>NZ_JAHNZV010000128.1 GCF_022267535.1 Psychromonas antarctica | reverse complement strand
TAGCTTGATCCTTGCCTGTTTGAAAAAGGAAAAACCAAGGAAAGCACAGGTTGACGAGCATAAAATGGAAAAACAGCTGAAAAAGCTGTTTTATCTTAGCAAAGATCATTTGAGCGAGAATTGCTGAATTTTCGTCCTACCGCTTTTAACACCTGATCCCCCAACAGATGACCCCACTGATCATTAAACGCTTTGAAATGATCAATATCAGCCATTATTAAACATAAACCATTGTTTTCTTTATCTAAATAAAGTGATGCCTCGGTATTAAATGCATTGCGATTTAATAAGCCTGTCAATGAATCATACAGAGCCTGTTTTTGACTTTTTTTAAGCTGCTCTTTTAATGAAGCTATTTCTCTTTTTGCTATCGCTAAACTATTACTAAAAAACTGTGTTGAGCGTTGCATGCCTTTTGAATCACTCTCCAGCTTTTTAAGTAAACCTACCACATCATCGACTGAGCAGCCATCTTCTTCAACACGGTGCAAATCTACAAATGTTTTAGCGAAAGATTGCTGGAACTTGTTCGTATCACTATCCGTATCGATGATTGTCTGATCCAATTCTACGAGCATTTTATCAATACTCTGCCTAAGATCCCATGCGGTTGTATCGGCTTTATCTGCGACAAATTCACGATACAACGATTCAGCCTGAATCGGTGGACAAACACCTTTATTAGCAATTAGCTTGTCTAATTGTTCATTTAATTCTGGCAGCTCATTAGAGACATAGCTATACCATAAAGAATAATTCAATGGCGTTGTGGGAACTTTATATTTCATCATTAAAGGCACCGCTTTTTTTAAATTTTCTGCCGATTTAATAATCAAATCTTTATTCATAATCATGATCCTATTTAACGGGTACATTTTGCTTTACTAACAGGTTCATATGAGCATAGCGTGAAACAATTAGCGTTGGTATTAATTTTGCAAGATTCATTGATATAACGCCTGTATTTAATCCTTTGTCAGATTTACATCCGCTATCAAAGCAAGTACCCTTGCGCTCTTCACTTAAAGGACCTTGCTGCAAACTATCTTCCTTAACTGCCGATGTTAAAAAACTTATTTAAAGTCGCGCTATTATGGTTCGTTAACTACTTATGGAAAGGTTTTTATTTTACGTGCCTGAGTGACTCGCCTGTAATAGAGTGAAAAAACCACTTTTGGAATTAAGTAAAAAGGCTACATAATGGATATCGCGATTTACCTGCATGCGTTAACTGCACTTTTTGTTATTATCGACCCGATTGGTGCCGCCCTTATTTTTAACTCTTTAACGGCTGATAGTGATAAAAAGCACCGTCACATAATGGCGATAAAAGCCGTTGTTATTAGCGGCATCACACTGATTTTATTTGGTAATTATGGAGAGACGCTGTTTTCTCATTTAAGCATCAATATTAACTCTCTGCGTATCTCTGGTGGTTTATTACTGTTTTTCACCGCATTCAACATGATAACAAAAGCCATGGATTTTTCTCGCTCGGGCAAGGATGATGATATTTCCGTCTTTCCAATGTCCATTCCTTTGCTTGCGGGACCAGGCACATTAACGCTTTCTATTCTGTTGTTTTCTCACACTTCAGAAATAACCGGCACGATTGCAGTATCGATTGCGATTATCAGCATATTAACTTTGACCCTATTATTGATGCTGGTATCTAAATACTTGAAAAAAATTATTGGTAAAACCGGTGATGAAATTTTAAAACGTTTCTTGGGCGTAATATTGGCCGCGTTAGCCATTCAATTTATTTATGACGGGATTAAAAACATCGCTTTTTAAGCGTATATTGGGAACAAATTTATTTACTATTTTTGAATATAATAAGCCAATTTTCGAGTGATAGAACGCGGTGAAAGTTGCGCCATCAAGGCCCCAAATTTATTTACCCCACCCGGGATCACAATCGCTTTATGTAAGTTCGCTAGCGCATAATCGACCACCGCCTGCTTTTCCATCACCCGCAATCTAAAGAGAAGTGAACCAGATAGGTCTGCAACCTGTGCAAATTCAGTATTAGTAGCACCAGGGCAAAGCGCACTGACTTGGATTTGCTTCTCTTTTAACTCTTCATGTAACGCTTCGCTGAAGGATAAAACAAAGGCTTTACTGGCATAATAAACGGCTAAATTAGGACCGGCCTGAAATGCGGCCGTTGAAGCAACATTAACAATAAAGCTAAGTTCCACCTCAAATTCAGCTATCGCTAGATAAGTTAGTGCCACTAAGCTGCGAATATTAACTTGCAACATATCTAAATGTGTATTTACATCAATTTCAGAAAATAGTCCTCGTTGACCAAATCCGGCATTATTGATTAATCCAACGAGAGATAACGCGTTGCTTTGCAAATAATCTATTATCTGTTGGCCTGCCAGATCGTCTCGTAGATCGACACAAAAAGAATGAATAACGAGATCAGGATATTGTAAGCACAACTGTTGTTGAAGAGTGAATAGACGCTCTTCGCGACGCGCAACGAGTAATAAAGAAAAGCCTTTCTGCGCAAGTTGTCGAGCAAATTCTTCGCCCAAGCCGGCACTCGCTCCGGTAATTAATACCACTTTTTCCATATTTACCTTACCCATTCACTTTAACTAAAACCATTATCAATAAAACTAAGCTGTAATGCATTACCACTATCAGCGCGACGCTCTTCTATGCCTACAGAGATGCCAAGCAGGCGAATCGGTTTATGTGGGTTTTTATCTAGTAGATAATGCAATAAAATTTTCAACATAGTAAAAGATAATTCGGATGATTGCCGTTCACTGCTTTTAATTGAAAAGTCATTGAACTTAATCTTGACTCCAACCTTATTGATAACCTTATCTTTGAGCACTTTCTGTAAGCGTCTTTCGAGTTCACTATAAACCAATCTCATTTTTTCAAGACACTGCTCTTCACTAATCAGATCCAAAGCAAAGGTCTGTTCAACAGCCAATGATTTTCGTTGTATATTCGCTTTAACCGTCCGTTCATCAATTCCTTGACTGAAATTAATCAGCGCAGCGCCAAGCTTGCCAAACTCAGATAATAACTTTTGTGCTGGATATTGCTGCACATCTAAGCAGGTAAATAATCCTTTTAACGCCAATTTTTGCTGCGCAACTTTGCCAACACCCGGTATTTTTTTTAGGGCTAATGTTTTGATAAAAATGCAGACCTGAGCAGGCGTTATCACGCACTGACCATTAGGTTTATTTTCATCGGACGCTATTTTTGCTAAAAATTTGCACGGTGCAATGCCTGCGGAAGCCGTTAAATTTAGTTCTTCAAAAATAGCACGACGAATATCTTCAGCAATATAAGTAGCAGAACCATTGAACAAAGTGCAATCTGAAACATCCAAAAAAGCTTCATCAAGAGAAAGTGGTTCAACTAAATCCGTATAACGGTAAAAAATTTCTTTTATTTTTTGTGAAACAGCTACATAAACTGACATACGTCCAGGAACAATCAATAGATCAGGGCAGAGTTGCTTGGCTTTAAAACTCGGCATTGCAGAGCGCACACCAAATTTACGAGCCAGATAGTTGCACGTAGATAGCACTGCTCGATGCTCACTTTTCCCACCTATTGCTAAAGGAATATCACGATATTGAGGATTATCACGCATTTCTACGGCAGCGTAAAAACAGTCCATATCAATATGAATAATTTTCCGTTGCCGGGTTAGTTGCGCAGTTAAAGTTTGTTCAGCCAAAATAGACACCTGTTTATATAGACAGCTTTATTTTCTAGTGTTTTTTATAAATTGCAAATATTTACTGAATTTATATTGACCTTACCCTAAGGGTAATAGCTAGACTATTATGAGTAGATTAATATTTAGGAGATCATATGTCTTATTCATCAATATTAAAGTTACCCGTGTATGGTATGAATTGTGCGGCTTGTGCAAGTCGATTACAAGCGGCCTTAAATAAGATTAACGGGATCAGTGCTGAAGTTAATTTTGCGTTAGAAAGTGCGCAAATAAGTTTTACCGATAACATTGATCACGCTAATACCCTGACGACTATTTTAGCTGTTTTAGATAAGAACGATTACCAAACAGACAGAGAAACGTTGCTTATCTCTGTGAGCGGATGGAATTGTGCAAGTTGTGCCAATAAAACCACTAAAGTGCTCAATGCACATCCTTTTATTCTTGCTGCAAATAGCAATCTTGCTACCGATACGGTGCAAATTCAGACCATTCAAGGGGCATTAAAAAAGACCGATATTGACCATTTTTCAACTCAGCTTCCTTATCAGCTAAGCATTAAGTCCAAGCATAATTTTAAACAACAAAACCAACAAAAAGTTGCACTACAACAAAAGCAGAATAACAAAGCGCGATTGAATATACTGGCGGCCACTTTATTAAGTATTCCTTTTTTAATCAGCATGGTGCACATGTTTATCTATCAAGATCAGCCTTTATTAACGCCATGGTTAGAGTTTCTTTTAGCCACGCCAGTACAATTTATAATTGGTAGCCGTTTTTATAAAGGTGCTTGGTTAAGCATTAAAAATTTCACCACCAATATGGATGTATTGATAATATTGGGAACCAGTGCTGCCTATTTTTATAGCCTCGCTATTATCTTGTCAGGCAGCGATTCCCCACTCTACTTTGAATCAAGTACACTGGTTATCTCCTTAGTGACATTGGGAAAATATTTGGAACATCGCGCCAAGCAAAGTACCAGTAGTGCGATCAACGCATTAATGGCTCTACGCCCAGATACTGCAAGGGTAAAAAAAGGCAAAAAATTTATTGATGTCAATATCGACGAGGTACAGATAGGCGATCAGGTACAAGTGGCTATTGGTGAAAAAGTGGCCGTTGATGGCCTTGTGATTGAAGGTCAAAGTTACTTAGATGAATCGTTATTAACTGGCGAAAGCAAAGCTATTTTGAAAGTAGCAAACAGCCAGGTTATCGCTGGCAGCCTCAATGGTGATGGAGTATTACTGGTTAAGACAGAAGCGGTTGGCGAGTCGACTAGCCTCAGCAAAATCATAGCTTTAGTTGAGAATGCGCAAATGAGCAAGGCACCTATAATGCAGTTGGTTGACAAAATCAGCGCTATTTTTGTGCCTATAGTGTTACTAATTGCGACGCTGACATTTATGACTTGGTATTTTATCAGTGGTGATTTCCAACATGCATTGATTAGCGCGGTGGCCGTATTAGTCATCGCCTGCCCTTGCGCATTAGGTTTGGCAACACCGACGGCAATGGTAGTTGGTACTGGCGTTGCCGCGCAGCATGGGATATTAATAAAAGATATTAAAACCCTGCAGCTGGCTTATAAATTACAAACTATCATTTTTGATAAAACGGGCACCCTTACCCAAGGTAATGGGAAGATTGATACAATCGTCAGTATTGACAATGATAAGGTTTCCCTGCTTAGTAAAATCAATGCATTACAAGTTGGTAGCAAACACCCCATCGCCCATGCGGTCAAAAGTTACTGTTTAGATGCCAAAATAGAGGCGGTTACAGCTAAAGAGGTGCAAGCCATAAGCGGTGAGGGAATATATGGCAAACTAGAGGGGAAATTGCTGATTGCGGGTAATCTAGCGATGATGCAACGTTTTCAAATTAACGTCCCCACGCAATATACAGACGATACAATGACCGCAGCGGGCAGCTTAATTTATGCCGCTTGTGACGGTGTGTTTTTAGGATATATAACTATTGTCGATCAACTCCGTCCGGAAAGTTTAGAGGCGATACAAGCGCTTCATAAACGTAATATTGAAACGGTTATTTTAAGCGGCGATAAGCGCAGCGTGGTTGAGCAGATCAGTGCCCAATTAAAGATAAGCAAGAGCTTCGCCGAACTAAAGCCCGAACAAAAACTGGCGCACCTGTTAACACTGCAAAAACATAAACCAGTCGCGATGGTCGGCGATGGAGTTAATGATGCCCCAGCCCTCGCACAAGCAGATGTCAGCATTGCCATGGGTACGGGTAGTGATGTTGCCAAAGAGAGTGCGTCGATTACTTTAATGCGTAATGATCCGCGCTTGGTAGTACAAGCAATTGATATTTCTAAAGCGACTTGGGTTAAAATACAACAAAACTTATTTTGGGCCTTTATTTTTAATACAGTGGCTATTCCTGCTGCCGCGATGGGATACTTAAGTCCAGCAATTGCAGGTGGTGCTATGGCCTTGTCCAGTATTACCGTATTAACCAATTCATTATTACTTAAACGTTTTAAGCTTACTAAAAGCGATTGATCTACCAAGGAATAACTATGTTATCTATCAGCCAAGCGGCGAAAAAAACGGGATTATCCGTAAAATCAATTCGTCATTATGAACAAATAGGACTAATTCCCCCTCCCCTACGAGGGGACAATGAATACCGTTATTACACAGAGGTATCCATTAAGCAGTTACATTTCATTAAAGGCACTAAAGATGCGGGTTTTAACCTAAAAGAAAGTAAAGCATTACTACAGTTATGCGAAAATGAAACCCGCAGCAGTGCCGATGTAAAAGTCATTGCATTACAGAAAATAGAAGAGTTACAAGCACGTATCGACCAGCAGCAATTGCTCTTAGATCGCCTCAAAAAGATGACTCAAGATTGCCATGGAGATGATCAAGCAAGCTGCCCAATTATTGATGCATTCGCTAAATAAAAACCGACTAATAGCACACGTCCAAAAATAATACGTGAATTTTGCGGGTGGATATGATCACAAATATGCTCATTACCTATTCATTTATGCTTGTTAAAATAAATACTAACTTAGTTATTACTTTCATCCATTTCCCTTACACCTAAAATAAATAATTTAATAAGTAAGTTAGCTATTACGTTAGTAAAAACCTCCGATAAGACACATCGAGTAGGGTGAGGCTTTTGCCTCATCCCTCTCACAGAACCGTACGTACGGACCTCGTATACGGCTCCTGTATTCTTATATTCCATCATTTCGTTTTAACAAACGCTGAGGGAGCAAGCCAACCT
>NZ_JAHNZV010000127.1 GCF_022267535.1 Psychromonas antarctica | reverse complement strand
AAGCCAACCCAGAAAATTACCTGCCATGGAATTATCTAGAAAATAGTGAGTAACGGCTGACTTGCTTTCCAAAAAAGACTGAATTGGGCTAACCGCCCAAGTCAAACTATGCAGCCGTAAGCTCACTATAATGCGCGTAACGCCCTTTCATGTCGCAGGTAAGAATTACTTTGTCATTTTTCACCAAAACATTACGAAAAGAAAAATTGCTGAGGAAGCAGTAAGAAACCTTGCAAGCATAGACGGACTTACAAAAATCCCTAATCGCCGCAGTTTTGATGATTTTATTCTTAAAGAATGGAAAAGGTGCACAAGGCTTAAGAAGCCAATCAGCTTGGCGATAATAGATTTGGATCACTTTAAACTACTCAATGATACTTATGGTAATCAATCTGGTGATGATTGTTTAATTAAGATAGGGCAGCTTCTTAAAGAATTTGTTAATAGACCCGGTGATATTTGTTCAAGGTACGGCGGGGAAGAGTTTGCTTTAGTTTTCGACGATACATCACTCGAACAGGCAAAGCAACTTGCAATCAAATTGCTAGATAAAATTGTTGATCTTAATATACAAAATAAAAACTCACCTATTAAAAACTATTTAACGGCGAGTATTGGCTTAGCTGAAATCATCCCAAATATTGGGAGTGAAGAAAGTGAATTAATTAGTAAGGCTGATATTATGCTTTATAAAGCAAAAGATAATGGCAGAAATCGAGTTGAGGCTTAACACATATCCTTTTGCCTCGCGCGAAAATTATCTAATCTTAATGTCTTGATAAGCGTGAATACGTACACGCCAGCCTTTTAACCAACGGAACTCATCTCGTGGCGCATTCTTTACCCTTCTGGTTAATACTTCATCAGCAGCCAAACCAAAAATGCGCAGCGGGTCCTGATAGACCTCGGGCATCGTTAATAAAACTTGCTTAAGCCCCCACCCATCTCCCTGATAGCGCTCTAGTTTAGACAGCCCATCACCTTTGAAGTTGATATAGTCCAGCAAAGCAAACAATCCCTGAGTTGTTGAGGTTAATTGGCTTAAATTAGCTATTACTCTTTTCTTTTGCTGTTTATTGCAATCAGCAATAATAAGTGGAATCGCATTTTCAAGTCTTAATATAACAAATTTAACTTGCAAATCAATATGTTCACTTAAAAAGACCCTTAGTTGACTGAGCGCTTCATCATCAAACTCAGTATAAAATTGTTCGCGCGATTTCCACGGAGCAAACTTCAAATCACTTAGCCAAGCGGGTGGTGTCACACCATGCTTTTTAAAATAGGTTAGCAGCGCGGGAAACTGCTCCTTAAAAGGCCCTTTCTCTTTATTGGGGTACCAGATAAAATGGCCTAAGCCCAGAGAGGGGAAATCTTCACCACGATTCCATGAAGTAAGGTGCTGCAATTTCTGTTGTCCCTCATTTTCCCAAATAAGTTGACCGAGAGCATTAGCTTGTTTGCTACTTAGGTTTATTTCATACGGCTGCGCAGATAGCGATATTGTAGTGAATAATAAAATGGCAATTAATAGGAAACGTAACACGTTATAAGCCCCAGTTATAATAAGAAGCGTTCTAAACAACAAAATGAAAACTCATGCTATTTATGATCGCATCTCGTTGCTCTTGACCCGCAATTTTTTGGTATGTATCGAGTGCCCCTCTTTGTTTAGGAGTGGGTTGATCATAACCCAATGCTTGATGAATAGAATCCTTTTGTTTTTCAGACAGTATCATTGAAAACGTAGCAGATTGGGCTTTTTTTGTGACGGGTGCGACTTCACTAACGCTGGCTTGTGACGGTTTTTTTGCAATCGCCGTTTTGCCTGCGTTAATCGTACTTGTTACTAATGTTGTATTATTGTTTATCGCCATTAATAATCCCAACCACTAAATAAAAATGATTCACTCTCTTCCAGGTAACTTCTTCCAAGTAACTTTATCACGCAGATAGACCGGCGTTGCTAACTCGGGTAAAACTGCCTCTCCTTTTTCCACGCATCGCACAACCTGATCTAACATATATTTTGCACTCGGATACTCAATATCAAGTGGTAATTGTGCTTTAAAGAATTCCGCTAATTCAGGATAAACCGCCCAACCGGTGCCAACTAACACAGCATTTTCTACTACATCTGGTTGCGATGCCAACAAATCAGCAGGTTTGATCACCACTTCTTCACCGATTAGTGCCATTAAATTATCTTTTAACTGATAATGAGCAAAATAAATTTCCCCCATACGCGCATCAATAGCCGCATAAACGTCAGTTACTTTTTGATTTTTATAAGCTTGTTGCGCCATCGCTTGTAGTGTTGACACACCGACCATCTTTTTTTCGAGACCGTATGCCAAACCTTGTGCAATACTGATGCCAATTCTAACACCGGTAAAACTCCCCGGTCCTCGGCCATACGCGACCACATCAATATCAGCCAGTGTTAAACCGGCTTGTAATAACACCAGCTCGACGGTAGGCAAGATCTTGGTCGTATGTTCACGTGGTGCCAACATAAACTGCTCGCTAATCGCTTGTTCATTACCTGTAGAACAAAGCACTGCAACCGAACACGCTTCTGTTGACGTATCTACGCATAACACATTTAACTTCTGGGACATATTTAACCTATTTATATTTTTACTGATTAATCAATTTTTTTCAAGAATTGTATCGCATTTTCGAGTGATCGAGTACGTGGCATGCAAGGTAAACTATTGAGAAATAAATTTCCATATTTACGCGTCACTAAACGGTTATCACAAACAATTAATACGCCTCTGTCTTGTTCTGCTCGAATCAAACGACCTATTCCTTGTTTAAAAGTAATAACCGCTTGTGGCAGTTGTACCTGTGCAAAGGGATCTTTACCTTTTAGCTGCGCATCTTCTATACGTGCTTTTAATAATGGCTCGTCAGGTGATGCAAATGGCAGCTTATCAATAATAACACAAGATAAAGCCTGTCCGCGCACATCAACGCCTTCCCAAAAACTGCCTGTTGCAACTAATAGAGCATTACCATGGCTAACAAACTCGTCAAGTAACGCCTGTTTGCTTTTTTCACCCTGTAATAGTACCGGCAGGGTGAGTGTTTGCCGAAAGCCTACCGCCAGCTGATTCATCATTGCATGACTGGTGCATAAAAAGAAACAACGGCCCTTGCTGGCTCGAATAACTGGCGCCAATAGATCAATTAATTTATCTGCAAGTCCCGGCGTTCCCGGCTCGGGTAATAATCTTGGCACCACAAAAAGGGTTTGTTTTGCATAATCAAAGGGGCTACTTAATTGCACACACTGACTATCCTGTAAGCCCAATAATTCAGTAAAATGATCAAACTGCCCTTTTACCGATAATGTTGCCGAGGTAAAAATCCAAGCTGCTTTTTTTTTCTGACATTCTAACTGAAAGCGTTGTGCAACACTAAGCGGCGTTATATTGAGCGAAAAATGTTGTTGGGTACAGGAAAACCAATAACTAAAGCCACTTTCATTGACATTGTTGAGTTTATTAAACAGTAAGGTGAACTGACTTAAACGCTCGAAACAGTGATCTAATAATTCACTTTTACCTAACAGATCACAGAGTACTTCCTTTAAAAAATCCATGACTTCTAACAAACGTTGAATATGCAGCTGCATAACACGCTCACGGGATTTATCTCGCCAGCTGCCCGTGCCTTTATCTATTGCAAATGCCAATCGAAAATCAAAAACCGTAATACGCAGTTGCTCGGCAGCTTTGGCCATCTGCTTTGCTTCTCTAAGTTCTGTGCGATAAACAAAATCGATCTCCTTTGCAAGATCGCTAAATTGCCGGCTTGAAATTGATTCACCAAAGTAAAGGCTGGCTATATCAGGGAGTTGATGTGCTTCATCAAAAATATAAACACCAGCTTCAGGCATCAGCTCACCAAAACCTGTTTCTTTTACCGCTAAATCAGCAAAAAAAAGATGGTGATTTATCACCACCAAATCTGCCTGCATCGCTTTTTTCCGTGCTTTAACAATAAAGCAGTCATCAAAACTCGGACATTCACGTCCCAAACAGTTGTCATTATTGCTGGTGATAGAGGGGATGATTACTGCATCTTCGGCTAAATTATCTACTTCGGCAATGTCGCCTGTTTTTGTCGCCAATGACCAATTTTTAATTTTGACCAGTTCGACTTGCAACGCTTTTTCTTTATGTCGACTTTCCAGCATAAAGCGATTTAAGCGTTCATTACAAAGATAGTTGCTACGCCCTTTTAACAGGGTCACTGTGCCAGTAAAATGGGTAGTTTCAATAAGAAGCGGTAAATCTTTTAAAAAAAGCTGTTCTTGTAACGCTTTACTCCCCGTTGAAATAATGATTTTGGAGGCACTTTCTTTATCAAAAGATAACAAAGCGGGGGCTAAATAAGCAAAGGTTTTTCCCGTCCCCGTCTCGGCTTCAACCACCAATGACTGTTTGTTTTTTATCGCAGAAGCGACTGCATCCGCCATTTCAAGTTGTGATTCGCGAGCCATAAAATGAGGCAGTTTTTGACTTAACGCCCCGGAAGGGGAAAAAAAAGATGAGATCAAAACAATTCACTCTTATAACAGTAGGATGATGAGCTAGGGCACGCTATTCTACGTGAATTAAAGATAATTAATAAGAGTAAATCGACTATGTGCAAATTACATTTTTTACCCGCGCAACTCGGCAACGAATTTAAAACCATCAAAGCAATGGTCAATATTTATTGCAGAGCCCACCACAGCGCAGGTAAAGACGAAGACAAGTCAGAGCCTTGCAGTGAGTGTAGTGAATTTATACGCTATGTGAATGAAAAGTTAGATCGTTGTCCCTATGGTCAAAATAAACCGACCTGTAACAAATGCCCTATCCATTGCTATAAAGCAGCACAGCGCCAACAAGCAAAAGAAATAATGATTTACGCGGGCCCTCGTATGCTATTAAGTCACCCCATCTTAGCGATAAAACACCTCATCGCAGAAACACGTCCCGTCGCAACTGTTATCCCCACTAAAGCTTCCAATCGTCATTGCCGAAACAAACAGTGATTCGGCTCAGACGATGATATCTATATGCCCTTCTGTTTGTTCTTGTGGATCTTTTTCTTTTATCTTTTTCACCTCAATCTTATGCAGCGGATGAGTACTTTCCGCAAACATTTGCGGTGATACATTATTTTGACGATTGGATCCCTGAATTTTTTTTATCTTGTGATTAACTATCTTAGCGTCATTAAATGGTTTAAAAACGTAAGTTCGATTGATAAAATCAATGATTAAATGCTGACTCATCTCTCCTCCTCACTTTTATTACAAGCAACACTACTTAACTGCGTTATCGGCACTGATAGAAATATATTGATGTTTTTTTATACTAATTTAACATTTAAAGAACAAATGCAAATATTAATACTAAAATTATAGATAAAGATTTCATAGCTGGACAATGAATATGGGTAGCAATGTTGTTAAGATTTTAATTGCCATTATGTGCGCTTCTCTATTCTATTTTTTTGCTCATTTTTGGCTATTATCCGAACAGGCAATAGCACTTGGGTTAATTTCTTTTCTAGTCATACTATGGAGCAATAGCGCGCTGCCTCTTGGGGTGGTTTCACTATTCCCTATTTTTCTCTTTCCTATGTTTGATTTGATGCCAACAGATCAAGTTTCGAGCAACTACAGTAAATCTATTATTTTTCTGTTTATAGGTGGATTTTTATTAGCCATTGGAGTTGAAAAAACCGACCTCCATAAAGTCATAGCCAATAAAATATTGCATATTTTCCCTCATACCGTACGCGGTATGATTTACGCGCTGGCATTAACAGCAGGCTGCCTGAGTGCTTTTTTGTCTAATACCACCAGCTGTTTATTACTGATGCCACTAGTACTGTTTTTATCCAATGACAACGCTTTAAAAAAACGTTTTGCCCTTGCACTTTGTTACGGGGCAAGCATCGGCGGTATTATCACACCGATTGGTACTCCACCGAATTTAATTCTATACGGCATCATTGAGAATTTAAAACTGCCAGCGATTCCCTTTGCGCAATGGGTCATGCTATTGCTCCCTTTAGCACTTATTATGTTTTTAATCCTTGGCTGGCTGCTTTCATTGGGAACAAAAGATAAACAGCTAGATAAACGCCACCAGCGAATAAAGAATTCACTGACCATTGAGCAGAAAAAAGTGACGATTATTTTGCTCAGTTTGATAGTGCTTTTATTCGCCAACTCGCCAATCCAGCCCTATTATGCAGGGCTCGGGCTTAATGAAAAAGGGCTATTACTCAGCGCGGGTCTACTCTTGTTTTTACCGCCAATTAACATCCTAAACTGGAAAGACATGAAAAAGGTCCCCTTTGACATTATCTTACTGTTTGGTGCTGGTTTTTCGATTGCGGCTCTGTTTACTAGCTCTGGCTTAGCCAATCAAGTTGCCCAGTTTTTACAAAACTTCAGCCAACTACCGACACCATTACTTATTATTTTAATCGCTTCTCTAGTGACTTTTTCAACTGAAATAACCAGTAATACGGCGCTTATTTCAATGATACTCCCAGTTATTTACGAACTATCCGCGCAGAATGGTTTAGATACACGATTATTGATGATGGTAGCAACAATTTGCGCTAGTTACGCCTTTATGTTGCCGATTGCAACACCGCCTAATGCAATAGCCATGAGCAGTGGCGCAGTAAAAGTTGGCTGTATGATGAAATATGGAATACTACTGAATATAATTGGTATTCTACTTGTTTCACTCTTTGCCTATGGCTACTGGCGCTATTTTATAACCTGATACCCACGTTAGTTCTTAAGCTGCAGTAATTGAAAAATGAAGTGTTCATTAATTTTAACCAGTGACATTGTGCTGATAGTTATGCGGATGACTACTATTATTTATTTAACCTCAGTTCTGGATAATGGAAGCGAAATTAGATTAAATATCAAAAAGTTAAAAAACATATTATACAGTGCTGTTAGTTTTGCGTAGTTCAAGGCGAATCATCGCAGCAATAACTGGTTA
>NZ_JAHNZV010000126.1 GCF_022267535.1 Psychromonas antarctica | reverse complement strand
CTTCCTTCAGACCCCACCGTTAGCCAGTGACGCCCTTGCCATTCGGATTATCTTCCCCTCAATCAGGGTGATCTCACTCTCTTGCAAGTGAGCGGGTTTGCCAGCTTTGCTGGGCAAACAAAAAAGGCGACTTTATTAGTCGCCTTGATAACTTAATTTAATTATTGATTAATTAGCAACGAGATATTTAATATCTGCATTTGCCATCAACTGCGCAACCAATGCTTGATATGTCGCTTCAGCAGTAGAGCGATTTAGCATGTTAGAGATTTGATCTTTAACCTTAAGATTAACTGAGGGGTCACTATCAATCACTTTGGATAGCTCAATGACAACATAATCCCCGGTGCTAGTTGCGGCCCAATCACGCGACACTTGATCAGCAGTCGGTTTAGCTAATTTAAATACCTTTTGAACGACCTGATAATCATAATCATGGTTATAACGCTCAAATGTCAAATCTTTACTAAACTCGATATTTTTCTCAGCAAGTTCTGCCGCGACTGATTCTTGTGCGTTTAATTTAGCTGTTATAGCTTCCACAAAAGCTTGTGCTGCTGAGCGTGATTTTTCAGCGCTAAGTTGCGCAGCAATAACATCAGAGACCTCAGATAGCGGTTGTGTAGAAGCCGCTTTAAAGTCATTAATACGCACCACAATTGCTTTATTTTCTGAAAGTTCAATCACTTCAGAATTCATCCCTTCTTCGCGGAAATTTGAATCAAAAACAGTACTTAGAATCGCTTTTTCGGTTAGCAACTCCGGTGCTTGGTCTGCAGAAAAGAGTTCTGTATGTTGCACTTCACCGGAAACAACACCTGCCGCTTCATCTAAGTTATCAGGAGACTCAAAAGCCACCTCACTAAGACGTTGCTGTAGATCGTAATAAAGTTCCTTCGATTTTTCCTCGTGCAACGCTTTTTTAACTTGTATTTTCACATCTGCAAGTGGCAACGTTTTAGCAGCTTGAATATCAAGTAATTTAATAATGTGATAGCCGAATGTTGATTTAACCAATCCAGATAAAGACGCTTCTTTAGTCAGAGTGAAAGCTGCATCATTAAAGGCAGGATCCATCACACCACGCTCAAACCAGTCTAATTCGCCTTTATTTTTAGCTGAATAGGCATCTTCTGATTTTTCAGTAGCAAGCTTCGCAAAATCAGCCCCTTTTTCAAGTTGGTCTAAAATATCTAACGCTTTTTGCTGAGCAATACTATCGTCTCCTTTGACTAAAATATGAGCGACTTTACGACGTTCTACACGTTGATAATCTGATTGGTGTGTATCGTAATAGGTCTCAATATCAGCGTCACTAAGAGGCGTTTGAAGGGTTAGTTGTGATGCGTCTAATAAGACGTAATCGACGCTGACTTGCTCTGGGTATTGAAATAACTGACTGTTGTTATCATAATAAGCTTGGATCTCATCTGCACTGACTTCACTGTTATTTTCAAATGCAGTCGCATTGACGGTTAATATTTTGGCAACGCGCTTTTGCATTTGCAATTGCGCCGCCAAATTAACTTCTTGAGGCACAACAAATTCGCTGCCCACTAACATTTTCAATAACTGACTGCGTGCTAAATCTTGCTTTACACTCGCGCTGAATTGGACGGGAGTATAAGTTGCACGACGCAATAATGATAAGTATTTATCGTTATTGAATTTCCCCTCAACTTGGAACTCCGTCATGTTACGGATTTTATTTTTCACTTGTTCATCGCCAATACGTAGTCCCATTTCACTAATCGCCTGTCCGATCAATGACTCAGAAATAAGGGTTTGCGTCGCTTGAGCTCTAACTTGCTGCGCAAAATTGGGGTTAGATGCGAGAACATCAAATTGCTCACCATACTGCTCTTGTAAGCGTGAACGTTCATTTTTATAAGCTTGCTCTACACTTGCTCGACTAATTTCTTGATCATTAACCAATACCGCAGCAGATTGACTGCTGCTGCCTAAATACCCACTCACACCCGCTAGAGCAAAAGATAAGATGATCACACTTAATACAACTTTAGCAGCAACCCCTTGAGAGCCTTCGCGCATTTTATCTAACATAACTATTCTTCTCTGAGAAACTTTAAACAAAAAAGCGCATCATTTGACGCGCTTACTTCATTATTATACAAACAACAGATTAAGCGTTGATTGCATCTTTTAATGACTTACCAGCTTTGAATGCAGGCACTTTCGCAGCTGCAATTTGAATTTCACCACCAGTTTGTGGATTACGGCCAGTACGTGCTGCACGTTCTTTTACAGAAAAAGCACCAAAACCGATGAGTGAAACATTGTCACCTTCAACCAGTGCGTTTGTCACAGTATCAATAAATGCATCAAGTGCGCGGCCAGCTGCCGCTTTAGAAATATCAGCACTTTCTGCAATATTATCGATTAGTTGTCCTTTGTTCATTTTTTATCCCCATTTTTTATAATTGTGGTGTTCACCTTTATATTTATACAGGCCACAAACACACGTTGAAATACACTGGTCATTAGGCTACGTTGCTATTTAAACTGGTGCAAGTAAATTTATAAAAAACTCTGCAACTAGCCCCGATTTTATGCAGTTTATCACCTATTTTTGTTATTTTTCTATTGAGAACCCTTTTATGCTGTCTTGTAATGCGATTTCTAACACTTCATCGATCCAACGAACAGGCCTAATTTCCAGTTGATCTTTGATATTACTTGGAATTTCTTCGAGATCACGCGTATTTTCAAATGGGATCAATACCGTTTTAATGCCACCACGTCTTGCTGCTAACAATTTCTCTTTCAGTCCACCGATAGGCAGTACTTCACCACGTAGCGTAATTTCTCCTGTCATGGCGACATCAGCACGTACCGGAATACCCGTTAATGTAGAAATCAATACAGTACACATTGCAGCCCCTGCACTTGGACCATCTTTGGGCGTTGCACCTTCTGGTACATGCACATGAATATCGCGTTTTTCATGGAAATCTGCATTGATACGCCACTGCTCAGCTTTCGAACGAACAACGGTCATTGCTGCCTGAATCGATTCTTTCATGACATCACCAAGCGATCCCGTGTAAGTGAGCTTGCCTTTACCAGGTACAGATGTAGCCTCAATCGTTAGTAGTTCACCACCGACTTCCGTCCATGCAAGGCCGGTCACTTGTCCAACTTGATTTGTTGAATCAGCTTTACCAAAATCATAACGACGTACACCTAAATAATCTTTTAAATTATCTATATTGACATCTACTTTTTTAAGTTTTTTATCGAGTAATATTTGTTTAACTACTTTGCGGCAAATTTTAGAGATTTCGCGCTCTAATCCACGAACACCTGCTTCACGAGTGTAGTAACGTACAATGCCAATAATTGCGCTATCGTCGATGCTGATCTCATTCTCATTGAGCCCGTTACGTTTAACCTGTTTGCTGGTTAAATGCTGTTTGGCAATATTAGTTTTTTCATCTTCGGTATAACCCGACAAACGAATCACTTCCATACGATCAAGTAGAGGGCCAGGAATATTCATCGAGTTTGAAGTGGCAACAAACATCACATCGGAGAGGTCGTAGTCAACTTCAAGGTAATGATCATTGAAAGTATTATTTTGCTCAGGATCTAATACTTCCAACAACGCGGAAGCGGGATCTCCACGCATGTCAGAGGCCATTTTATCAATTTCATCGAGTAAAAAGAGTGGATTTTTAACCCCCACTTTACTCATTTTTTGAATTATTTTACCTGGTAAGGAGCCGATATAGGTACGTCGATGACCGCGAATCTCTGCTTCATCTCGCACGCCACCTAATGCCATACGTACATATTTACGTCCTGTAGAACGCGCAATAGATTGACCTAACGAAGTCTTTCCTACACCAGGAGGTCCCACTAAACACAAAATGGGTCCTTTTAATTTACTGATACGAGTTTGTACGGCGAGGTACTCTAAAATCCGCTCTTTTACTTTTTCCAATCCATAATGGTCGGCATCTAATATTTCTTGAGCTTTAGCGATATTCTTTTTAACAGCGCTACGTTTTTTCCAAGGAACATTCAATAAGCTTTCAATATAAGTGCGGATAACACTTGCTTCTGATGACATAGGCGACATCATTTTTAATTTTTTTAACTCAGAAGTTGCCTTTTCATAGGCTTCTGTAGACATCCCAGCTTTTTCAATTTTCTCCGCTAGCTGGTCATGATCATTTTGACCATCTTCAGATTCACCCAGCTCTTTTTGGATAGCTTTCATCTGCTCGTTGAGATAATAATCGCGTTGGCTACGCTCCATCTGCTTTTTAACACGGCTACGGATGCGTTTTTCAACTTTAAGAATATCTTCTTCACTTTCCATCATTGCCATTAGGAATTCAAAGCGTTCAGTTATCGAAGTCAGTTCTAAAGCAGTTTGCTTATCGTCTAGATTCAAGGGCATATGTGCAGCAATCGTATCAGCAAGACGCTCCGCATCATCAATACCATTAACCGAGGCGAGTACCTCTGGCGGTATCTTTTTATTGAGCTTGATATAGGAATCAAACTGATTCATGACACTACGTAATAAAGCTTCTTCCTCTTCATCATCAATTGCTTCACTTTCCAGTAATTCAACTTCAGCAAAAAAGTAGTCTTCGTTTTCAATATTCTTGACTAGTTGTGCACGTTGCACACCTTCAACTAATACTTTAACCGTACCATCGGGCAATTTTAGTAATTGCAGGATATTTGCAACTGTCCCTATAGTATACAAATCCTCCATTTTAGGATCGTCTAGAGAGGCTTCAGTTTGCGCCACTAATAATACTTTTTTGCCCTGATCCATGGCAGCTTCTAAACATTTTATCGATTTTTTTCTACCCACAAAAAGCGGAATAACCATATGCGGATAGACCACCACATCGCGCAAAGGTAACACTGGCAGGGTTAATTGCAGCTCTGATTCAGTTTTCATAATATCCCCAGGTACTTGTTTTGTAAGCTTTTCAAAACAAGTCTATTTTAAAAAAGCGTGATAATTAATATTGGGGATTGTATTAAATTTTTCAAGGTGAGAAATGAAAAAAGGGAGCACAATGCTCCCTTTCTTAACAATTAATTGTTTAATTGCCTATTTATCAGACGAAATGCGTTTCATTTTGTCATCACAATAAATCAATAACGGTTGTGATTCACCTTTAATAACATTTTCATCGACAACCACTTTGCTTACATTCTCAACGGAGGGTAAGTCATACATTGTTTCTAACAATACCGATTCAACAATTGAGCGTAAGCCTCGTGCACCCGTTTTACGCTTCATCGCTTTTTTAGCCATCGCAATAAGTGCATCTTGTCTAAACTCAAGCTCTACATTTTCTAAAGAAAAGAGTGCTGCGTATTGTTTAGTGATAGCATTTTTAGGGGCCGTCAATATCTCAACCAAGGCTTCTTCATCAAGCTCAGTCAAGGTTGCAACAACCGGCAAACGACCAATAAACTCTGGGATTAGTCCATATTTTGCCAAATCCTGCGGTTCAACTTTTGCGAACGTATCACTCAACGAGGATTTAGAATCGCTACTACGCACTGTTGCACCAAAACCAATACCGGCGCCAGTATCAATTCGTTTCTCGATAATAGAATCTAATCCCGAGAATGCACCACCACAAATAAATAGTATTTTAGACGTATCAACTTGGATAAACTCTTGGTTAGGATGTTTGCGTCCACCTTGGGGCGGAATCGAAGCAACCGTACCTTCAATCAATTTGAGCAGCGCTTGTTGCACACCTTCACCGGAAACATCACGTGTAATCGATGGATTTTCTGATTTACGCGTTATTTTATCTATCTCATCAATATAGATAATGCCACGTTGTGCTCGTTCAGGATCATATTCACATTTTTGCAATAATTTCTGAATAATATTTTCAACATCTTCACCCACATATCCGGCTTCAGTTAATGTGGTTGCATCTGCCATAGTAAAAGGGACATCTAATAGACGTGCCATGGTTTCCGCTAATAATGTTTTACCACTACCCGTTGGACCAATTAACAGAATATTACTTTTACTTAATTCAACGCCATTAGCTTCATCGCCATATTTGAGACGTTTATAGTGATTATATACTGCAACAGAGAGTACTTTTTTGGCTGTATCTTGACCAATAACGTATTCATCTAAGCTGGCACGAATTTCATGCGGAGTCGGTAATTTTTTATCACTGCTTATAGATTTAGTTGAACTGCTTATTTCTGCGATCTCTTCTTTGATAATATCATCACAAAGATCAACACATTCATTACAAATATAAACAGATGGACCCGCAATGAGTTTCTTCACCTCATGTTGGCTTTTTCCGCAAAAAGAGCAATAAAGTAAGCTATTGCTGTCGCCTTTATCCCCGTGTTTATCTGACATATTGATTCCTTAAATTATAACCGTTTTGCTAATACTGAATCGACGATACCATATTCAACTGCTTCATTTGCCCGCATGAAATTATCACGATCGGTATCCTTTGCAATCAGTTCAATATCTTTACCCGTATGGAATGCTAATAATTCATTCATACGCTGCTTAGTTGCAATAATCTCTTTGGCATGAATCTCAAAATCAGACGCTTGCCCTTGGAAACCACCTAAAGGCTGATGGATCATCACTTTGGCATTCGGTAGGCAATGGCGTTTGCCTGGCGCACCACTGGCCAATAAAAATGCGCCCATACTTGCAGCCATGCCCATACAGACAGTGCTAACATCAGGTTTAATAAATTGCATGGTGTCGTAAATCGCCATACCTGCGCTGATTGAGCCACCTGGTGAGTTAATGTAAATAAAAATATCTTTTTCTGGGCTTTCAGATTCTAAAAACAGAAGCTGAGCCGCGATCACATTGGCCATCTGATCTTCAACTTGGCCCGTTAAAAAAATAACTCGCTCTTTTAATAAACGCGAATAAATATCGTAAGAACGCTCACCTTTTGCTGTTTGTTCCACAACCATTGGAATAAGCGCGTTACTAATTGAATCGGTGTTTCCAGCAAATGGATTTGACATTTTCTATCCTAATAAATTTTTTTATAATATGAATGTATTGAAAATGAAAATGGCCCGAGTGAAATCACAC
>NZ_JAHNZV010000125.1 GCF_022267535.1 Psychromonas antarctica | reverse complement strand
CTTTAAAAGTGAATATTCCCCCCCATATATTATTAACTACTAACAGATGCGCGCTATTTAAGTGAGCGCATCCCATTAAATAAGAGAATAAATATGTCTGAATTACAACTAAACACTCAAGAACAGCAAGCAAGCTACGGTATTGGTCTACAAATGGGAGAGCAACTTGCTGCTAACCCTTTTGATGGTTTATCAATCACTGCTGTTTCCCAAGGCATCGCAGATGCTTTCGCTGGTGCAGAAAGTAAAGTTGCTCAAGCAGACTTACAAGCAGCTTTCGAAGTTGTCTCTGCGCGTATGCAAGCGGCGGCTGCGCAACAAGCTGAAATACTCGGTGCAGCAGGTGCTGAATTTTTGGCTGAAAACGCTAAAAAAGAGGGCGTTGTAACGACTGAATCAGGTCTTCAATATGAGATTATCACTGTGGGTGAAGGCGAGAAGCCAACGGCTGAATCAACCGTTAGTGTGCACTACCATGGATCTTTAACTGATGGTACGGTATTTGATAGCTCAGTTGATCGTGGCCAGCCAGCAGAGTTCCCTGTTGGCGGTGTTATTGCAGGTTGGACTGAAGCCTTACAACTAATGACTGTTGGTTCAAAATACAGATTAGTTGTTCCTGCGGCGCTAGCCTATGGTGAACGTGGTGCTGGTGCTGCAATTGCTCCTCATTCAGTATTAGTATTTGATGTTGAATTATTAGCCATTAAATAATTTATGCTTCCGTAAAATAGCGGCTATCATAGATACTTCAGCCCCTAACTTGGCAACAGGTTTGGGGTTTTTTTTGCTTTTTTCTTTTTGGTTGTTGATAGTTAATCGACTCATTTATGTTTGCCAAAACGAATGCTATTTAGCCGAAAGTTGCATTTTTATTTAATTAAAACAAGTGCTTATATAAGTTTAGACTTTGCTGTTATTCTTGCTCTCTGCGCCTAAATAGAGTCTTTAATGAGTGAAAATAGTATTAAGATAGCTAATGCCGAGGTTCTACTTCCGTCGAGAGGTTAACGATATCCGTATTTTGAGGGCATATTCCTGTTTACTTAAAATCGCTAGGTTCGGGCCAATGTGTTAGGTCAGTATAATCAGCTTTAGACAAGCATTACATTACGACCTATAAGTGGATAGGGCTTTAATAATAAGATTGAGAACAGCACCAATACAATATTTTCTCCCAGAGAATGTCCCCAGAGAATGCCTTAAATCAATAATGATTATGTAAAGTGATAAATTCGAGTAACAGTGGGAAAAAGGTATAACCGGTGATACAGATAAGCCAAAACCAAGCGCTTAAACTTAGGCGCTGCAGCGACTGCGTAATTTTTCCTACATCAGGTGTGCGGCCTGAGCCAAGCGTCGCATAGGTCACTTTTTGACGTTGGTAAAGGCGCACGCCACCGAGCTCTATCTGCATGCTCAATGCAAAACTTGAGAGCATTAAGCCTGATGAAAAATGGTGCCAATGAAGACTCTGTTTGAATTTATTGGGGATGTTTTCGAGGGGTTTATCATAAAGCGCAAAGGTAAAGCTAAGGATCAAATGCACGGGGAAAAGCATTATTGAGTAAACAATGCTGGGGATGTCACTTAGCGATGTAAATTCAAGCTGTTTGGAATTCCATTGTTGCGCACAAATTTGTACCGTCCGGTAGAACATTGCACCATAAACACCGGTTAGCAGGTACCAGAAAACGACTGCGAACCAGGATGCACTGAGCTGCATTACCATCGATTCAATAGTCGCTTTATTGATACCCATCAATGACAGTGGTTTTGTTTCGCGCTGGGTTAATGATGCAAGTCTGAATTTTGCTTGGGCAAGATGGTTACGTTTTAATGCATCAATAACGTTTAAGTAAGTTATTTTTTTGTCATGCCATGAAAGTAATAAAAATAATAACAACATATCTAAGAAAATAGACTGGTAAACTACGTTATATAACTGACTCACAATTAATATGCTTGGGAGATAGATGAGGCAAATAGACAATATGCTAGCAAGGCGCTTATAGCTGTCGCTGCGATCATCTAAATTTACTTTCTTAGCTATCTGTTTAAACATTAACTCAACTGCCGAAAGCGGATTAAGATCTTTCGGCAGTGAGATGATGAATGAAAACAGGGCAACGCTTAGAAAGCTAAAATAATCACTGTTTTGTTTAATAAATTCAATAAAATATTGCACTTAGTCCAGTCGATTCAGTATTGCCTCAACCAATATAGAGGCATTTTTTGCTGCAATGGGAAGATATTGCTCAAATGATAGCTCTGATGTTTTGCCTGCGATATCCGATAAAGAGCGAATAACCACAAAGGGTACTTTAAATTGGTGACAGACTTGTGCAACAGCGGCTGCTTCCATTTCACAAGCGGCCATAGCGGGGAAATTATTACGGGCAATTTCAGCTTTGCTAGGATCAGCCATAAATATATCCCCTGTACAGATAAGGCCTTGGACGATCGTTAACGAGTCTAATGTTTTTGCCGCTTGCTGGGCAATATCGATCAACTTTTTGTCTGCGACAAAGGCCGCCGGTAATTGTGCCATCTGCCCAATCTCATAACCAAACGCAGTTAAGTCGACATCATGAAAACGAACTTCAGTTGAAATAACAATATCTCCAACATTAAGAGATGAATCATATCCGCCTGCAGAACCTGTGTTGATAATATACTCAGGACTAAATTTTTCCAATAGGAGTGTTGTAGCGACAGCTGCCGCGACTTTGCCTATGCCTGACTTTGTTAAAATGACCTGTTTAGTGTTTAATTCACCTTGGTAAAATTCACATCCAGCAATGAGGGTTGTCTGGACGTTCTTCATTTTTGCTTTTAGGATGCTAATTTCTTCATCCATGGCACCAATAATGGCTATTTTCATCTTCTTTGTTCTCTGAAATTCTAATAAAGACGCAATCCTAGCATAATCTTAGTCAGATCTTCACTCTATGGTTCTTTTGTGTGTCCGAACTGTGTAAAATCTCGCATATTAAAATTGAATAAGCACTGATCAGGAACCCAAACAAATGAATGCCTTACTTGAAGATTTAAATGCGCGAGGTTTAGTTGCGCAAACTACAGCCGATGATGAGTTACACGAACATTTATCAAGTGGTTGCCAAACACTTTATTGTGGTTTCGATCCGACCGCGGACAGTTTACATATTGGTAGTCTAGTGCCGTTATTGACGTTAAAACGTTTTCAACTGGCTGGCCATAAACCATTAGCTTTAGTGGGCGGGGCAACGGGCCTTATCGGCGATCCTAGCTTTAAAGCAAATGAACGCAAATTAAATAGTGACGATATTGTTGATAATTGGGTTAGCAAAATTAAAAAACAGGTTAGCGCATTTATAGAATTTGGTGATAAAGAAAATGCAGCAGAAGTTGTTAATAACTTAGATTGGATTGGGAAAATGGACTGCATCTCATTTTTAAGAGACGTGGGAAAACACTTTAGTGTCAACGCAATGATTCAAAAAGAGTCAGTTAAACAGCGTATTGAACGTGAAGGCTCGGGTATTTCATTTACTGAATTTAGCTATATGTTATTACAATCTTATGATTTTGCAGCTTTAAATAAGGCCACTGGCTGCTCTTTGCAGATTGGCGGTTCAGACCAGTGGGGGAACATAACCGGTGGTATCGAACTGACTCGTCGTATGAATAAAGAGAAAGTATTCGGTTTGACTTTGCCGTTGGTGACTAAAGCAGACGGTACCAAATTTGGCAAAACTGAATCAGGTACAATCTGGCTTGATCCTTCTAAAACATCACCTTATGCCTTTTTCCAGTTCTGGATAACGACATTAGATGCGGATGTTTATAAATTTTTACGTTACTTTACCTTTTTATCGATCGCAGAAATTGCCGTGATTGAAGAAAAAGATAAAACCATTCAAGGTCGTCCAGAAGGGCAAGGAATTTTAGCCCAAGAAGTGACTCGTTTAGTACATGGAGAGGAAGGTTTAGCTTCAGCTCAACGTATTACGCATGCACTATTCTCGGGAGATTTAAGTGCATTAAGTGAATCTGATTTAGCGCAATTAGCACAAGACGGACTGCCAACAACAGAAGTACAGGAAGATCAACAATCACTGGTTGAACTGTTAACGAGCTGCGAATTGGCTAAATCAAACAAAATGGCGCGTGAATTTATTCAAAATGGTGCAGTAACAGTTAATGGTGAAAAGCAGCAGGACAGTGAAACTGTTTTACAAAAAACAGAAGCGTTATATGGCAAATACACAGTGATTAAGCGTGGTAAACGACTATTTAATCTATTTATCTGGAAATAAGGTCAAATTTGAAAATGTTAAAATTTAAAACTGCTAAATTACTAGGGATTTCAGTCTTATCAGTTTTTGTCACGCAAGTCGCTGCGCAGCAAGGAAAGAGTAATAACTGGATCGATTTTAGCGATCCGACCGCTATTTACTCTAAGGCGGGGCTCGGTGCAGGCAGTGAAGGTGTTGATCTTTATGGTGCTTTCGGTGGTTATTTAGGTGGTCAATTCAAACATAAGCTGACTGTGGAGGCGATGCACGATCTTGACTACTACAACATTAATTATTTTGCCTTTAATACGAGTAATGACACAGGTTTCTCCTTAGATACACGTTGGGGGGATGTCTATGATCAGGCTTCAATTGGGGTGCTGAAAAAGCTTCCTCTGGAAAATAAGAGCATTAAAATTTACCCGTCAATGCACCTTGGTCTGATGTGGTCTGATACAGACGATAGTACGACTTATATCGAGATTAATGCTGCAGCGCGCTATTCTGTAAATCGTGTTTTTTGGTTTGGCGTGACGCCCAGCTATATTTATGCGATGAGAGGGATGGATATTAACGAGCTAAATGCAACCGTTGATGTCGGTTATCAACTTGCAAAAGACATTGCAGTCTCGGGACACTTTAATAATGATGGGGAAGCGTGGGCTGATTTTACTTTTGCATTTTAGCTTATGCTAAAATGGATCTACCAAGGCCACTCTTTAGTGGCCTTTTTATTAGGTAATATATTTTAATGCAACTAACTGATTTTGTTAATACGCTCGGAGCCGATTTAAAAAAACGTTATTCTGAGAAAGTCCATAAACTAACCCTGCATGGTAATTTTAGTTGCCCCAACAGAGATGGCACATTAGGTAAAGGAGGTTGTACATTTTGTAATGTTGCGGCCTTTGCTGATGAAAATCAGGCGGGATTAAGCATCAAAAATCAACTCTCACTGCGCGCCCAAGAAGTTGCCCATAAGGCCAATAAGTACCTCGCTTACTTTCAAGCTTACACTAGTACCTACGCAGAAATAGCTCAATTGGCTTCACTTTATAAACAGGCCACAGAAAATATAAATATTGTTGGTATCTGTGTTGGTACTCGCCCCGATTGTGTTTCCGATGAGGTACTAAATTTATTAAGTAGTTATCTACTGCGCGGTTATGAAGTATGGTTAGAGTTAGGTCTACAATCAGCCAATGATAAAACACTCAAATGCATTAATCGAGGGCATGGTTTTGCAGATTACCAATCAGTGTGTATTAAAGCTCGGGCGCGTGGCATAAAAGTATGCACTCACTTAATACTCGGTTTGCCTCGCGAAACGCAGCTAGATTATCGGCAAACATTAAACCGTGTTATTGAAACGGGGGTTGATGGTTTAAAGCTTCATCCTTTACATATCGTGCGCGGCGCAACAATGGAAAAGTCTTGGCGAGCTGGGCGATTAAGCACATTATCCTTAGATGAATATAGCCAAGTGGCTGTTGATCTAATTCGCCATACGCCACGAGAAATTGTTTTTCATCGTATTTCTGCTACTGCTAAACTTGAAGAATTGCTTTCCCCATTGTGGTGCGAGAAACGCTGGCCGGTACAAAATAGAATCGCTAAATTGATGCAACAGCAAGGAGGTCAGGGTACCGGGTTGTGATCAAAGTGTGACTATTGATATATAAATTTAATATTTAAATGTGATGAATGCTATAAAGAAATAGCAGTGGAGTGTATAGTCGATGCGTTGATTGTATATTACGCTGATAGAGGCTTTATGATGCTAAAATTATGTTCGCTTCTTTGTTACTTATTATTTTTACCCAGCGCTTATGGCGTGTTAAATGAATCCAATAAAGCAGATGAAATTAATGTTTATATAGAGCAGAATCTGCCCTATTCTGGTTTTAACAGACAACAAAAAGCGCAAGGTATTTTTGTTGATTATTGGATGTTGTGGTCGCTACAATCGGGGATTACGGTTAATTTTTTGCCTTATATTAAAGAAGATATTGCAGCGCTATTAAGTGGTAAGAAAAACACCGTTTATAGTGGATTAGGAAAACCTTCTAAAATATCGGCCAATATTAAAAAATCACCTTTATTTTCAATAAGCAGCCAACTTTACTTTAGACCAACGCGTCGCGACAAGATCCAATCATCACTCGTGGATAAAACGGTTCTCATTACGGTTGGTGGTTTATTACCTAGATCACAACAGTTATCTCAGTTTGTCAACTCACCGAATATCACTTATAGAGAATATTCTGGCTTACTGGAATTGTTACTCGATATCTATTTTGAGAAACTTGATGCTTTGGTTTTATTCAGTAGCCACCAAGTTCATCAACGTTTGTTAGATCAATTTTTATCTTTATTGCTCAATACGACATCCTCGCCAATATTGACTAATGAATTGTTTGTTTATAGTGAGCAACAGAATAATAACCTTTTAGATTGGATTTTATGGGGTGAACAGGTTGGAAATATCCCCAATAAAATGACATCTGCACTTGAGAAAGTTACAAATCCTATTTGGGGAAGTTCTACTGATATGGCCGCAAGAATAATGACCATTTTTAGTTGTATTGCTTTACTATTTATCTATATACGCGTGATGCGTAAAAAAGATAAGGAATTTGAAAACATATTTCATTCATCACCTTATCCTTTAATTATTTATTCATTAGATGGACGCATTATTTATTACCTTAACGAAAAAGCAGAATCAGCATTTCCCTTTAAAGTTTATAACTGATGTTACGCACTTACGGCCAGCATCTGCTTCCAGGCTTTAAGTGCTTCTTTTTGAGCTTTTATATAAAGCTTTGTTTTCAATCCAAATGTGGTTAAGCCTTTTTTTACACTTAACCCTTCC
>NZ_JAHNZV010000124.1 GCF_022267535.1 Psychromonas antarctica | reverse complement strand
TGTAATAGTAAAGCTCAATGATAGGCCAAGAAAGAAAATAAATTACAAAACACCAGCCAAATTAATGGCTGAATACATGGCAGCTATAGCTGCGTAGCGGTTATGCACTTCAGAGTTGAATCTGCCTTATGCTTTACAGGCTTTCAGTTAAAGAGACAGCCTGCTTAGGCCGTTTAGTCCCCCCTCACCCCTTCTTTGTATCGCATCATTGGGAATAATCCAAGAGCCGCCGACAGGTGTAACACAATGGCGCGCCATATAGTCAACAACATTGCAGGGCTAATAGCAGTCGCTGGGCAAAAGCAAATACCATCTAATTTGTATGTCTTATGGTGTTTTTTAGTTTCCTGATAGATAATATCAATCAGCATACTTTTAGTAACCTACTATTTTTGAGGTGATGTAATGAAAACTGTTTTAAAAACAGAGAGTAAAGGCATAAAAAAAGTTTTGAATACATGCACTGAGCCATGCTCAATTGAAAAAGGCATGCGCTTAATAGGCGGAAAATGGAAAGGTTCAATCATTTATCACCTAAAGGACGAACCTGTACGGTTTAATGATTTGACACGCATGATAGGTGGAGCCAGTAAAAAAATGGTCGATCAACGCCTAAAGGAATTAGAAAGCGAAGGAATGGTTTTACGAAAAGTAATTAGTGATCGGCCAGTTGCGGTTACTTATGAGCTAACCGACTTTGGAAAAACTGCACTTAGTATTTTAGATAAATTAAGAATCTGGTCCGAATCTCACCAAATTTAGGACGCCTTCATTTTACTAAAATATTTGATAAATGCAGCGACGGTTAAAGGCCAGAAGCTGAATACGTGGTGGTTATACTGATTAGCGGTTATTCACTTCAAATTAAGTATACTCGGCTGAATCATTCATTCTAATTTATTATAATTCATTCTATTTTGTTCTAATTTTTTTGGCTAAGGTGCATTGTAGTGAGACTTCGCTACAGTTTAGAATTACACACCATTTAAAATCGCCCATTACAGTAAATCAGTACAAGCAGTTTTTACGACAGTTAGCGGCTGAATTAGGTGCAATCTAATTCATTTACCATTTATCAGTAGGAATATTATGAAACAACATATTAAAATCATTATCGCAGCATTCGTTGCAATAACTAGCTTTATCACGTTCCCCGCGTTTGCAGCACAGACGGTTAAAGTAGGCATGTCGGGTCGTTACGTACCATTTACCTTCTCTGAAAAAGATGTATTACAAGGTTTTGAAGTTGATTTGTGGAATGAAATTGCAAAACGTGCTGATTATAACGTTGAGTTTGTTTTATCAAGCTTCTCGGGCTTATTCGGTATGCTTGAAGCGGGTCATATAGATACCATTTCTAACCAGATAACGATTACCCCTGCACGTCTCGAACGATACCTATTTACAACACCCTATGTTATTGATGGCGCACAAATTGTTGTCAAAAAAGGACGTGAAGATATTCAATCCGTTAAAGATCTGAAAGGCAAAAAAGTAGCGGTGAATTTGGGCAGTAACTTTGAACAGATTTTACGAGCGCTAGATACAAAAAAAGAAATTAACATTATCACTTATGAATCAAATTTAGAGCAGGATGTGATATTAGGCCGTACAGATGCTTTTATTATGGATCGTATCGGCTCAGCCGCTTTAATTAAAAAATCCAATTTACCGCTACAGCTGGTAGGTCAACCTATTGATGAGATTCAAAATGCAATGCCATTTTTAAATAAACCTTCTCAATTAGCCATTAGAGATAAAGTAAACACGGCATTATTAGCGATGAAAAATGATGGAACGTTAGGCAAGATTTCAATCAAATGGTTAGGTTCTGATATAACCCAATAAGGTATTTTTTTTCACTTTTTAAATGAGCCATTTCTGATGCAAACGTCACTAGATTTTCAATATATTATTGAGCTTTTACCTATTTTAATTAAATATCTTGGTGTCACCATGGAAATGGCCTTTTGGGGTTTTTTCTTTGCGCTGATTATCGCGGTTGCGATGGCGATAGTGCGCGTATTTAAACTACCCGTTGCAAATCAACTCGCTAGTTTATTTATCTCCTTCTTCCGCGGAACACCTTTATTGGTGCAACTGTTTCTACTCTATTATGGTCTGCCACAGTTGCTGCCAATATTTTCCGGCATGAATGCATTTAGCGCCGCAGTACTTGGGTTGTCACTGCATTTCTCTGCTTATATGGCAGAAAGTATTCGCGCTGCAATTTTGGGAATTGATAAAAGTCAGATGGAAGCTTGCTTGAGCATTGGCATGACCCGCTTGCAGGCGATGCGCAGAATAATTTTACCGCAAGCTTCTCGCGTCGCGACACCTTCGTTAATGAATTATTTTATCGACATGATTAAAAGTACTTCGCTTGCATTTACCCTTGGCGTTGCTGAAATTATGGCTAAAGCGCAGATGGAAGCGGCTTCCACCTTCAAATTTTTTGAAAGTTTTTTAGCTGTCGCCCTTATTTATTGGGTTGTTGTTATGTTTTTCACACGCATCCAACACCTATTGGAAATTCGACTTAATAAGGCCTACTCATGATCAAAGTACGTAATCTAAGTAAAAGTTTTGCTGATAATATCGTTTTAAAGTCCATTGATTTTGACGTTTTAGGCGCTGAGATAGTGGTCATTATCGGCCCTTCTGGTACTGGTAAATCAACCCTTTTACGCTGTTTAAATTACCTTGAAACACCGGACACAGGTAGTATTGAAATCGCTGGCGTTAAAGTAGAAGCTAAAAATGCGACACCCAAAAAGATTACCCATTTGCGGAAACAGAGTAGCTTTGTTTTCCAAAACTATTCTTTATTTGCTAACAAAACGGCACTGCAAAATGTTGCTGAAAGTTTAATCAGCGTTTCCAAAATGGCTAAACATGACGCATTAAAAGAGGCTGAGAGTGTATTGCGGCAGGTGGGACTCGCTGAAAAATTGGATCAATATCCCTCGCAGCTTTCTGGCGGGCAGCAGCAACGCGTAGGTATTGCACGTGCGATGGCCTGCCAAGGTAAAGTGATCTTATTTGACGAACCAACATCTTCGCTTGATCCGGAATGGGTCGATGAGGTTTTGGCCGTAATGAAACAGTTAGCAAAACAAAAACAAACCATGATCGTTGTTACGCATGAAATGCAGTTTGCTCGGGAAATTGCCGATAAAGTTATCTTTATGGAAGGTGGAAGTATTGTTGAACAAGGAACTGCAAAACAAATATTTGAAAACCCTCAACATCAACGCACGAAGGAATTTGTTGCGCGTTCAACAAAGTCATATACTTCTGCATTCGACTCCTGCATGCTCTAAAAAAGAGAAGTAGGCTAAGACACTGATTCCAGCATTTCCCCACTGTTGGAGATAAATAGAGAAAATGATGATTAAATATATCAATGCCGACCACCTACAAGACTTAATGGAAGCAAAAAAAACCTGTATTTTGAACATTGTCGCCGCTTGGTGTACCGATTGCACCGAGCAAGCTAAAAACGTTCATTCTTTTGCTCACAGTTTTACTGAAAAAGGTATTTCTGTATTCCAAATAAATGTGCAAGATGAGAAAAATCTGTTTATTTCCCCCTTACACCAGCAGTTGACCTGTCTGTTTGGTGGCCATGGTTTTCCTCGTACTATATTGATTAAGCAAGGAAAAATTGTAGACGCCGACAATATTGAAGTTATTTCTAAAAAACAACTTGCTCAACTAGCTGATAAATTCAAAAAACAGTTAAACCTTGATTGAAGCGTAACCTAACCCGATTCCCCTCAACGAGCACTCAGATCTACATCTCTAGAGGTAGGTTTGCCCCAATGCCATACTCGCACTTCATTACCAGCTTCGGGTTTAGTTGGAATATTCAATGATAAGAATAACGAAATCACCGCCATAAATGACCCAAGGATGAACACCAGTGTCGGAGAAGTCATCCAAATCACACCGAAAGTCACCGGAATAACAACCGCCGCGATATGATTGATTGTAAAACTAACGCCAGCGGTTGCCGCCATATCGGCTGGGTCGGCTATTTTTTGGAAATAAGTTTTAGTCGCCAGCGCTAGAGCAAAGAAAAGATGATCGACAACATAGAGACCAGCAGCCCACTCGGCAGACTCGACCATTGCATAACCGAGGAAAACAAGAATTAATCCGCTGTACTCAAAAAGCAGCGCTTTACGTTCACCAACAATGCCAATCAACTTACCAATCTTTCTAGCAAATAAAAAATTAAACAAATAGTTAATTAAGAAGAGTAATGCGACATCAGCGGCTGAATAGCCAAATTTCTGTACCATCAAAAATCCGGCAAAAACCACAAAGATTTGTCGCCTAGCACCACTCATAAATGTTAATGCATAATAAAGCCAATAGCGCTTACGTAAAACCAACTTTTTATTTTGCGGTGTTTTAATTGCAAATTGTGGAAACACCAGAGAAACCCAAACAACCAGTATCAACGCAATCCCACCAGTCAATAAATATATCCACATATAATCAATCTTAAAGACTTCCAACATCACCCATAATACGCCATAGGTTAAGAGTGATGCCAATGCGCCAACTGAAATCATCTTGCCAAGCATTTCCGGTGCGTCTTCTTTTGATATCCATTGTAGTGATAAGGATTGCTTGAGTGTTTCAAAGTAATGAAACCCTATCGACATGATTAATGTCGTGGCCAACAAACCAAACAGTGATGGCAATAATCCGGTAAATGCAACGCCGATAGTTAAGATAGCGAGTGATACCAACATAAAACGTTGCTCTTTAATAAACAACAGCACACCGACAACCGTAAATGCTAAAAAGCCGGGGATTTCTCGCACGGTCTGCAATAACCCAATATCGGCCCCCGTAAATTGCGCCTTTTCCACTACAAAATTATTGAGCAGTGCCATCCAACTAGAAAAAGCAATGGGCACGATAATAGAGATAATAAGAAGAAAGTTATGTGGTGTTTTCCAATCCTGCTGCTTGCCCATGCTGTTAATCCTGTAATGATGCGCCTGAAATTGATCCGTCCCATTTTTAATTATTCGTTATGGGCTTAAATCACAAGATTATACACGAGTTAGCGTGTCTGCAATTTTTGTTTCGAGTAGCAGGAGTTTGCAGCTATCAGCAAAGACCCAGCTCCCAACAAGTAAAAAAGGTGTTTTTACAACGCAGAATTAACTTTTTTCTGACAAAGCAGAAGGATTTAATAAGCTGACTTCAAGGATATACCTATTTCGATGTTATGCGCCCGCCACAAAAACGATAGCTGATAGCTATTGGTTTTATAGTTACAAACGATTTTACCTATCCATTAATCGTATCCATAATGCATCACATGGGTAAGCAGTAAGTACTCAATTGAGTCATCAAATATTAATTTAAAAGGATAACAACATGATCAATACTGAAATTAAAGCATTTAACGCAACCGCTTTCAAAGAAGGCAAATTCGTAGATATCTCTGAAAAAGACGTGTTAGGTAAATGGGCCGTTTTTTTCTTCTACCCAGCTGATTTTACTTTCGTTTGCCCAACTGAATTAGGTGATGTTGCAGATCATTACGCAGAGCTTCAAAAACGTGGTGTAGAAGTGTTCTCTGTATCAACCGATACGCACTTCACTCACAAAGCATGGCACGATAGTTCTGACACCATCAGTAAAATCAACTACTACATGGTTGGCGATCAATCAGGCAATATCACCAACAATTTCGGTGTAATGCGTGAAGGTCAAGGTCTTGCAAACCGTGCCACTTTCTTGATCGATCCACAAGGTGTGATCCAAGCGATGGAAATAACAGCAGAAGGTATTGGTCGTGATGCAGAAGACTTAATGCGTAAAGTAAAAGCGGCGCAATATGTCGCATCTCACCCGGGTGAAGTATGTCCAGCTAAATGGAAAGAAGGTGAAGCAACACTCGCCCCCTCTTTAGATCTAGTAGGTAAAATCTAACTTAAAATAGGTTTTAGTAAAAGATCCTCAGCAATAGTTACAGAGGATCTTTAAAAATATATTTTTCCTCAAATAAAAATATATTTTTAAAACATTGAAAAGATGGATAGCGTTGACCACATCGTAATAAGCGAAAAGCGGAAGGTATCATTATGTTAGAACAAGAAATGAAAACCCAATTAAAGGCATATTTAAACAATTTAAAAAGCGACGTGCACCTGCTTCTTAGCCTTGATGACAGCGATACCGCGCAAAAGTTAAAAAGTTTAGCGAGTGATATCGCATCGTTAAATGACAAAGTAAAAGTGATTGAAGATCACAATGCGAGCATGCGCAAGCCTATTATGCAGGTGGTAAACCCCAGCAAACAAACAGCAATTGGCTTTGCTGGTTTACCAATGGGTCACGAATTTACATCTCTGGTATTAGCGCTGTTACACAGTGGCGGTCACCCAATGAAAATAGAACCAGAGGTGATTGAGCAAATTGCAAACCTTGAAGGGGAAATGAATTTTGAAGTGTTTATTTCATTAAGCTGTCAAAACTGCCCAGATGTTGTGCAAGCCTTAAATATGATGGCGGCTATTAATCCAAAGATAAAAACGACTATGATAGATGGAGCGGCATTCCAAAATGAAGTCGCAGAGCGAAATATTATGGCAGTGCCAAGTGTTTACTTAAATGGTGAAGTATTTACTCAAGGTCGCATTTCACTCAATGAAATTTTGCAGAAAGTTGACACTGGCTCGTCAAAAAAACAAGCCTTGGCACTAAGCAAAAAAGAGCCTTACGAAGTACTCGTGGTCGGCGGTGGTCCAGCTGGGGCATCCGCGGCTATTTACGCTGCCCGTAAAGGGATCCGCACGGGTATAGTTGCGGAACGTTTTGGCGGTCAAGTTATGGACACCCTGTCTATTGAAAACTTTATCTCGATGAAAGAAACACAAGGCCCTAAATTAGCCGCGGCGCTTGAAGAGCACGTAAAAGAATATGACGTGGATATTATGAGTGAACAAAAAGCCAATGCTTTAGTGCACGCAGAAAAAACTGAAGATGGTTATATCCATATTGAACTCGAAAGTGGCGCAATCCTTAAAAGTCGTAGTGTGATTTTATCGACAGGAGCGCGTTGGAGAGAAATGAATGTGCCTGGCGAAGAGGAATATCGTAATAAAGGTGTAGCGTACTGTCCTCACTGTGATGGGCCCTTATTTAAAGGTAAAAAAGTAGCCGTCATTGGCGGTGGTAATTCCGGTATTGAAGCAGCTATCGATTTAGCCGGGATTGTTGAGCATGTTACGGTATTAGAATTTGCAGATACATTACGTGCAGACCAAATATTGGTAAATAAAGCTAATAGCATGGCAAATATCAATAGGCAGATTCAACTCTGAAGTGCATAACCGCTACGCAGCTATAGCTGCCATGTATTCAGCCATTAATTTGGCTGGTGTTTTGTAATTTATTTTCTTTCTTGGCCTATCATTGAGCTTTACTATTACA
>NZ_JAHNZV010000123.1 GCF_022267535.1 Psychromonas antarctica | reverse complement strand
GAGATGTTTTTTGGCCTGAGAAGTTACTTATCGAGCTGTAAAAAGCAGGGTGTCAGTGGTTCCACAGCTCTTGCTCTATTGTTAAATGATATGCTACCAAATATATTTACCCCTGCTGAGTAGTTACAAAGCATCTATATTTGTTTGAATAATCACAAAGCTCTGACATACTTAGCATGTGTATGGAAATGTACATTTATGTTCCTTAAATAACTATTAGAGGTATACCTATGAAAAAATTACTAATTGCGGGTGTTATTGTAACCTCGGCTTTACTTAGTGGCTGCTCAAATAATGTTGAATTACAAAAGAGTGTTAGCACTTTAACTAATCAAGTCAGCGAATTATCTGCAAAAGTAGATAACTTAGCATCTGATCATAAAATGATGAAAGCAGATACAAAAGCGGCAGCTGCAAGTGCAAAAACTGCAGCTATGGAAGCAGCGCGAGCAAATACACGCATTGATAATATCGCCGCTTCATACAAAAAATAAGACTTTATCTAATAGCTAAAGTTGCCAAGGGGAGAATAAAAACTCCCCTTTATTTACGCTGTTTTATTTGTCTACGTTAACCGCTAATCCCTGATGTGATAATAACGCTTCTTTCACTTTCAGGTTATTTACTTTATTACGATTCTTAAATTTAACCTTATCACCCACCCAGAGCAGATTATTCTCCTTTTCTTCACTTGTAATTGACAATGGGGCGTGTACCTCAAGTATATTTTTACCATTTGGCTCTGTAGATACTTTAATGGGCTCATTAATGATTCTCACTGGTTCACCTTTTGCCACTTGCTGAAATAGCCAAGCAATATCTACTGGGTTCAACCTAATACAACCCGCACTTACACGCATACCGATACCAAAATTTTGGTTAGTACCATGAATCAGATAACTATAATCAGCAAATGCCAATTGTAGTGCGTAGTCACCGAGGGGATTATTTTTTCCTGCTAGCACGACCGCTGGCAATTCATTTCCATGCAGTGCTAAATAGTCTGCTCTGATCTTTGCAGTAGGTGTCCAACTTGGATTTTTAATTTTAGTTCTGATGGTTGTTTCCATAATTGGGGTTTCCCTACCTAGACGGCCTATACCAATCGGGAAAACATAGACTTTATTGGTGTTTTTTTCAAAATAATACAATCTAAGTTCAGGTAAATTAATGACAATCCCTTGATATGCAACATCAGGCAGTAACATACGAGTTGGTATTTTTAATGTTGTACCTTGAGTGGGTAAAAAGGGATCAATGCCGGGATTTGCATCCATCAGAGCGACTAGACCAATATTATAAAACTGAGCTATCGAATGGAAATAGTCGCCTTTCTTGACTTCATATAACTCATCTTGGCCAATTAAACGTGCTCCATTTTCTGGGATTGGGTAAACATTTTCTCTTGCCTGAACAGGCGTTAGTAGGGTTAAGATAACTGTGAATATTGATATTAAATAAATTGCAGCTTTACGGTGCACAACATAACAAGGAATTATCACATGAGGTGATAAAGTACAGCCAATAAACATATTTAAGCCTTATATTAGTAGTGTTTAGGTTCTATCTAAAAGACCTTCAGCACTGTCATGGTGGATTAGTTTGTATTGTATTTTGTATTTGAACGCAAGTCACTCAATTGTGTCATGGGCATTAATGTTGCGTTCTTATAGACCGATATCTATTTCTGATTTATTCGCAGCAAACTGTCAATAGCTAGTTTACTTGCCCTATACAACCTGCTATATATCGTTTAGATGATTTCTACTATCATCTATATAGACAGTGCTTGACAAGCACACTTATAAACAAACAGATATTATAGGTTGAACAGGGTAGTTATAAATGGGTTATCCAATTGAGCGGAAATTAGTTATCGCCATATCTTCAAGCGCACTGTTTGATTTAAGTGAATCACAGCAAGTTTTTTTGACAGAAGGGCCGACGGCTTATAAAGCATTTCAACAAAAGCATCTAGATACAGTGCTCGGGAAAGGGGTGGCATTTCCTTTTATTAAGCGTTTTTTAAATATTAATAAGCATTTCCCAAAACAGCAACCCGTTGAAGTTGTACTACTTTCCCGCAATTCCGCCATAACAGGAAAGCGAGTTTTTAGATCCATTCAGCATTATGGATTAACCATTAGCCGCGCTGCATTTACCGAGGGAAAATCTCCATTTGAATATATACCTGCATTTAACACCTCACTATTTTTATCTGCTAATGAAGATGATGTGAAAAAAGCAATTAATGCAGGCTTTCCTGCAGGCGTAGTACTGCCGAGTAAAATTATTAACGATCACGGAGGAGATGAGCTGCGTATCGCATTTGATTTTGATGGTGTTATTGCCGATGATGAAGCGGAAACTATTTTTCAACAAGATGAACAACTAGCCGATTTTCATAGCTATGAAACTGTTAACTCTCATATTCCACATCAACCTGGACCATTAGCCGATTTATTTACCAAGCTTTCTTTTATGCAAAAGTTAGAAGATAAAGCTTTGGAGCAAGATAGACATTATAAACGTATTTTAAGGACTGCAATTGTCACCGCTCGCAATGCACCATCACATGAACGGGTGATAACTACACTTGAGCATTGGGGCGTCGCTGCAAATGAAACATTCTTTTTAGGCGGAATGGATAAACAACGCATTTTATCTATTTTAAAACCGCATATGTTTTTTGATGATCAGAAAGGACACCTCGTATCTGACGTTGGCGATATTCCAATGGTGCATATCCCATTCGGTATCGCCAATAAATAACCGCGCAATGCTATTATTTTAATTTATGTACCTTAGTGAACTGGGTATCCCATTGTTCACTGAGATTTTGTCACTATCTAAGGAAAAAAAATGGAAGCCAATCATGTTGAAGTCAGACATTTAACCAAACGGGACATGCTCGAGCTGCAAAGCGCTAGTGCAGATGTATACCAAATAGAGAAGCTCAATGCGTGGGATGAACGCGCAATAGATGCCTTGTTAACCCGCTTTCCTGATGGGCAAATCTGTATTTGTGTTGATGGTGTCGTTGTCGGCTGTGCTTTTTCGCTAATTATTAACTATGCGAAATTTGGTGATGAGCACACCTATGATGAAGTAACCGCCAAGATGACCTTTACTAGTCATGATCCAGATGGCGATGTTTTATATGGTATAGAGGTCTTTATTCATCCCGATTACCGTGGATTAAGGCTGGCACGACGCTTATATGCGGCGAGGAAGGAGTTATGTGAAAACCTCAATTTACGATCGATTATTGCGGGTGGTCGCATGCCTAATTATTCGAAGTATGCTGAGGAGTTAACTGCTAAGCAATATATACAGAAAGTCAAAGATAAAGAGATTTACGATCCGGTTTTAAGTTTTCAATTAGCTAACGATTTTTTTGTGCGTAAATTGCTTAAAAATTACCTGGCTGGTGATGTTGAATCGCTCGAGTATGCGACATTATTGGAGTGGCCAAACATCTATTACACCCGCTCAGTAAAACTGATTAATGCGACTAAACCAGAAGTGCGTATTGGTCTGGTGCAGTGGCAAATGCGTAGAATGGATAATATTGACGCGCTATTTGAACAAATTGAGTTTTTTGTGGATGCCGTATCGGATTATAAAAGTGACTTTATACTCTTTCCTGAACTGTTTAACGCCCCCCTAATGGAGCCTTTTCATCGTTTAAGTATTCCTGAGACAATCCGTAAATTAGCGGAATTTACTATCCCTATTCGTGATAAATTTATCGAGTTTGCTATCACCTACAATATTAATATTATTACTGGCAGTATGCCTTACATGGTTGGCGACAAGCTCTACAACTCTGGATTTCTGTGCCGCCGAGATGGAACATGGGAGCGTTATGATAAAATACATATTACTCCGTCAGAAAGACGTAATTGGATAATGACAGGTGGCGACCAAATTAAAGTGTTTGATACCGATTGCGGTAAGATAGGGATCATGATCTGCTATGATGTTGAGTTTCCTGAATATTCTCGTTTACTTGCAGATCAAGGGATGAACATCTTATTCGTACCTTTTTTAACGGATACCCAAAATGGTTATACGCGAGTGCGTCATTGTGCGATGGCTCGTGCTATTGAAAATGAGTGTTATGTGGCGATTGCGGGCGCAGTTGGTAATTTAGCGCGCGTTAATAATATGGATATTCAGTATGCGCAATCAGCTCTTTTTACCCCGTCTGATTTTGCATTTCCAACCACTGGCATCAAAGCGGAAGCGACACCAAACTCGGAAATGAGCCTCATTGTAGAAGTGAATTTAGACCTCTTAAATGCCTTGCATAACCATGGTAGTGTGACGACACTAAAAGACCGTCGCAACGATCTTTATTCTCTAAAAATCATTGATAAGAGTTAAGCTAACTTTAAAACCGGGTTGCATGTTTGCCCGGTTTTTTACTTCTAATGATTAGCTGGTCATTTCGAAAATTGACTAGCGCTGTAATGTCTGCGTTACCTAGTTATATTGTAGTTGACTAGGGACAGTTACCACTGCACGTTTAACAAGCCCTCGTCGAGCGATACGTTTAAATTGAATACTGGACTGATCTTCTTTAACACAAAGACCCAATAGATCATCAATAAAATGGCCAAGAGCACGAGATTCAATTAACTTAATTTGCACCTGCTGTTTTTCAGTCTGCATATGGTAGAGGGTGGCGGCCCCAAAATCACCGACAATAATATTAGCTTGCTCATCAAACAAGGTGTTATGTGCGTACAAGTCACCATGAGATACTTGCTTTGCATGTAAGTGGGCAAAGACAGCTTCCATCTGCACAACAATTTTATCGATGTGCTTAATAGAAAGAGTGAAGCCCGGTGGAAATGTATCGCGGGTGCAGCTTTTGAAACACGGAGGTAAACCTAGGTTGCGATAGTGAGGGGGAATTAAATCCATAATCAAGGCTAAATAGCCTTCTTCATTTACCTGTGCTAAAGACTGAACTAAGTTGGGATGAGCACCAACTTGTAAACACGCTTGTAACTCATCTTCAGGATAACCATCGCTAGTAACCGCTCCTTTAAATACTTTTACTGCAATTTCAGCTGGAAAGTGTGTTTGCTGGTGACGCCAAACCGCCTGTGAAATGATCCCTGAAGCGCCTTGCCCGAGTTGTTTTTGTAAGGTGAAGCTAGAGGAGGATATTTTAGGGACTGATCGTTGCTTACCTTTTACTTGGCTAAATGGATTACCTGAAAATGCAAACCAAGCAAGCTTAGGTAAATTTAGTAACTGATCGGGACATTCCGTCAATCGGTTTGCGGAAATCCGCAGCAATTCTAGGTTATGAGACTGGGCTAATGATTTTGGTAGTTTTATTAATCGATTACCTGCTAAAGCTAATTTTTGCAGCCAAGGGCGTTCACCCAGAGCATCTGGTAAGGTTTCCAGCTGGTTGTCTGTTAAAATAAGCCAGCGTAACTTGGTGGGTAACGATTTTTCTGATAGTTGTTTTATTTTATTGGATTTAAAGCCAACCATTTCCAACTGAGGGCATTGACCAAGCACTTCAGGAAGTGATTCAAAGAGGTTATTTGAAGCAAAAATAATCCGCAGCTTGTGCAGTGCCGTTAGCGTTTCGGGTAATTCGGACAATTGATTGTCTGATAAATCGAGAATTTCTAAGCTGTCTGCGAGTGTTAATATTTCTGTTGGAAATGAGGTTAGGTTTTCTGATAATTTTAAATGTTTAATACCAGATAATTTGCCCGATATAAGCTGAGAAAGTGTCTGCAAAATAATGATTCCATAGTGCAATGTAGAAATAAAAGAGGGGCAGTCTACTTGAAAAAACAGGAAAAAGGGAGGCCTTACTATTTATAAAGGCTGGGAGGTATAAGCTGGCTATTGAAGTTGTTTGTTATAAATAACTGCTTATTATTCCAAATAGTTGGATTATAAATAAGCAGTTACGCAGTTTTTATGGCTGTTTTTTAGACCCTCAAACTTTGTGTTATTTCATATCCTGCTCAAGTAGCCATATTCTAAATGCTTTGCGCTCACTTTTAGTCGCCGCTTTGTAAGTTTCCACCAATTGTTGAGTTTTTGATTGCTCACCCATAGTTTTCATTTTATGTTTCTTTGGTTGTCCAGTGGTTTTTATTTCTTCCGCTTGTCTTGTGGTGGTGACTGAGGTGAGTGTTATGTCATTTTCTTGGTTATAAGCAGTAATTAACTTTTTAATATTACGATAAGGAAAGTAGCCATCATCGGTGAGCTGAGCACTGTCTTCTATCGTTTGGATTGGCCCATCATTTTTTACAATCCATACTAGACCGTCGCGTATTGCACGCTCCGCTTGATTTTGACTATTGATATTATCAACACTAATTTTTGTATCACCTTTGATATTGAGATCAAAAATATACGGCCTACTTTCTATTCTTTCATCCTTTCGGAAATTTTTTGCATACTTTACCACTATCTGATGATTACCATCCGATAACTGTGAATCTTCGCTGCCGAAAAAACCACTTTCAACTTCTTCACCATCTATTGCAACTATCTCTACGCCATGCTCGCCTATTAAGGTGGCCGCGAGGCTAAACGACGACATAATGAACGATAAAACTAAGACCAATATTTTCATTTTACTTTCCTTGTCAGTTGATAATGATTAAACCTAAGATAATACCCTAGCTGTTCAGCATTGTAGCAAAAGAATGTATTTATATACGATCCGATATAAATATTTTTATTAATGACCGATCTAGTTTGCTATTAGACATTAAATACAACGGATTAATATCTGCGCAATAGATCACTAAAGTTGATTAAATAATCTTACTTTAGGCATATTGTTGATCAGCAGCTGGATTGTATCTGCAAATGCAGGTACCTTGACTCGTTTATAAACTGAAGCGTAATATTAGTAATAAATAGAGTTAATTCCCTTCTAAAATTGCTAACATCATTATTTTATTCATTATTTTAAGGATTCAAGGTGTTAAAAAAACACAAGGGACTACTGTCCAATATCGGAACTCAGGTAGTTATTGCTATGATTATAGGTACCCTAGTTGGGTCTTATATGGGCGAGTCGGCAACGATGTTTGCGCCATTAGGCGCTATATTTATTCATTTGATTAAGATGTTAGTTATTCCTCTTGTTGCTGTGGCAATTATTACAGGTGCTGCAAATCTTGGTGATAGTCCAGCAGCTGGTAAAATTGGCCTGAGTACTTTTGCATTTTTTATGCTCACTTCTGCTGCTGGCGTTGCTTTGGCTATCTTTATGGGAGAATTTTTTCAACCCGGTGTCGGTGTTGATTTAAGCAGCATGCAGGGGCTGTTCTCTAATGAATACCTGATTACCCATAAAGCTCAGCCATGCTTAAATAGCGTTGTGGCATAGGCGGAGTACGTAAGGCAACGAACATAAACCGAGGCAGCATATCCTCAAGCGTGAAACGACGATTAAATCTATAAC